>NZ_NVQC01000014.1 GCF_003044035.1 Candidatus Methylomirabilis limnetica | reverse complement strand
CCGACTTCTCGTCAATGCCGATGCGCGCCGGCACGCGCCGGTCTTTCCGCGCCAGTCCGCGGTCGACCGCACGCATCATCACGCCCCAGGTCTCGTCCCACGAGGTTCCCGTAAGTCGCGTCACACCCGTCACGTCACATTCCTTGAGCGTGTCGATCATTCGCATCTCAAACAACCGCGTGAACTGCGACCTCGGTTCCGCCCACGGAGATCGAACCTGCTTGACCCCGTCCTTGGGGCAATTGGTTCGCGGCAGACTTGCATGAACGTAGGTTCGACATTGGCAGGTATCCAGATGTCGCCATGCTTGCTCCGGCGTGTGGTCGTACACCGGCGCGTCCTGTTGGCACACCGCGCACGCAAAGCGCGCTCCCGACGCCTCCTCGACCCAAACGTCGATGCGCTCCGCCGGCATATCCACTTGAACTCTGCTGATCAGCCACGGGAACTCGATGCCAAGCAACTTCGCATACAACAGCCTGTCTTCCATGCCGCAGTCTCCTCTTCGACCCTAGAAGAGTCTCGTCGGATCGCTCCCTGATGTCGAATATCCATCCTTACCCAGCCACTACCGGTTGTGGTCACCCACACTCGTTCCGGAAGGACCGAAATCGGAAACCTCCCCCGCATCTTTCATGGAGAAATAAGTCATGCCCTTCAGGTTGACCATTCTCCATCTCAGCGTATCTGCTTGGTCCTTTATCCGGACGAGGTAGCTGAGCTGCTCTTTTGAAAGGCCTTTTATATTGTTTGTCAGTGCGCGCAACTTTTCATTGGCATCTTTTGAAAAATATTTCCCCAAACTGTCGAGTACTGCAATTATTTTATTGAGATGCTCTATCGATTTCGCATCGAATTCCTTGCTCACTTTCGATATGACATCCTTCTTGTCTTTCGTCGGCGAAGTGCAGTATGGGCAATTGTCGGACAGACTCGAATAGGTGTTGCCGTCCATAAGCCACTTCAGCCACTTTGAATTCTGTGGGCTCTGCAGATATGCGGTATAACTTTCCAGGCCCGCTGGAATGTTGGAAACTTTGTTCCCCTTGCCGATTCCTTTCGCTAGAGCGCTTGCTTCAGAGTAGCCTGATTTTGATTTTCCAAAACTGTCGCTGAGAGTCGCTAGATCTGAAATGACCTGGTTAATCTCTTCTGAGTCTCGGAACGTTTCCTTTATGTTTGCGATGATCCCTTCGATTGCATTGATCTGCTTTTCGTAATCCGCGGTTTTGATAAATATCTCAAAGCTATTGGCCAGCACTTCGTCCTGCTTGAAGGCGAATTGGTTGATGTAGTCGTCGTTAAAAACTTTGACGCTCTTAACATCATCAAGGCCCGCAACTTGCGGCTGCTGGTCTTCCACTCCGGATTCCTGCAGCTTAAAAGGCGTTAGTTCCTTGATGCTTCCGTCGCCTCGTAATTGAAGCTCAATGGCACGCGCAATGGTACTCTTACCGATTCCGTTCATCGCGTATTTGATGTTCAGCTTCAGCTTCTCAATGCTGATTTTCCCGCTATCAATATTGTTGCAGTTGCTAATTTCAAGCATTGGCGGCGCCTTCCTTGTGTTTACAAATGATTAGTGCGGCTAATCGGGATAGGGAGGGGCCTCACGGCCTCCCCCCTCCCACACCACCGGGCATACGGATCACGTACCACGGCGGTTCGGTTGATTACTTCGGCAAGACTGCCGACCGGGTGTTCGGACTCCTCTATCCACCATGCACATCGCTCTTTCGAGCAGTGACGTTTCCGCCAGCTTTATGCACACTGGGCACAGGGCTTACTGACCCTTTCAACCGTTCGGGCCTTCAGTACAAGACGTTGCGGCTTGGCCTATCTGTTTCTCCGCCTTTCGGCTCTGGAGTGCCTCACTAGCCTCGCCTGCCTCGTACCTACTATGCCCTCTGCTGACTCCTGCACGACGGTCAAAGTGGATTGCTCCCCTCTCAGTCCAAACAGGGTGACTTAGGTTTCGCCATACCTTGTTTCAGGGTTTCCACGTTCGTAGGACTCACTAGGCGCATACCCTATCACTCCCGTAGACACCGTGCAGGCCTCCCGGGGTAAGACACAGAGCTTTCCATGCGTAGACGCCGGATTTATAAAGCACGCCCCAATCGCAGATGGAGGACTTCGCGGTCACGTGCCCGCTCGTCCCGAGCGTACCACACCCCCTATCCGGTTCCTGTTCGTCGCCCCGCACTTTTGGATTGGGCTTCCTTCGGACCCCACCTCACGATGACGCCCTTGCCCTTCTCCTAGCCTTCGGCTCTGCTTAAACCTGGCACGGGGACTTGCACCCCGTCAGTTCTGTGCCATGCCCGGCACACACGCCCAGCATCAGCTGCGGCGCGCAGCGCCGTCAGCTGCATGCTGTTGTTAGGCGCCCCTGCTGATATGCGCGACATCAGATCGCCCTACAGCTTGCCCTCTTCAAGAAAACTGAAGTATCCGGTCCTGTTGAAGATGATGTGATCAAGCAACTCAATGCCAACGACTGCACCTGCCGCCTTGAGTTGTGCGGTGATGGCGATGTCGCTGGGCGATGGTCCGAGCCCCCCGCTCGGGTGATTGTGGGCGACGATGACGGCGGAGGCGCGGTCGGAGAGGGCATCGGCGAAGACTTCACGCGGATGCACGGGGCTGCGGTCTATGAGTCCAATGGACACCACGCGGATGTTCAGAATCTCGTTGGCACCGTTGATGCTGGCGCATAGGAAATGCTCTTGCTTGCGGTCGGCGTAATGGCGGACGTGCGGCAGCAAGTCGGCAGGGGTCACGATCTTCGCGCCTTCCGGTTTGATGCGGCGGCGGGCGAACTCGATGGCCGCGAGGATCAAGGTCGCCTTGGCGTCACCGACGCCCGCAAACTGCGAGAGATCCTCGGCCTTCACGGCCAGTCCCTTCTCGTCAATGAGTCGCGCCAGCTTGGAGGCCAGCGTCATGACGTCCATACCGGGTGTGCCTTTGCCGAGGAGCACGGCAAGCAGTTCCTGGTCGCTCAGTG
Organism: Candidatus Methylomirabilis limnetica; assembly: GCF_003044035.1. Lineage (NCBI taxonomy): Bacteria > Methylomirabilota (SeqCode) > Methylomirabilia (SeqCode) > Methylomirabilales (SeqCode) > Methylomirabilaceae (SeqCode) > Methylomirabilis (SeqCode) > Candidatus Methylomirabilis limnetica. Next base: position 4,395 of record NZ_NVQC01000014.1, on the reverse strand, counting down.
CAGCCGCACCTTTGCGCAGGAGCTTCTCGCGCGGTCGGTCGGCTTCGGGGATGTCGTGAATCGTCTTGCTCATGGCCTCAGGCAGCGAGGGACAAATGGGTTTGAATAACCGTCACGGCCATAATGTCGAAGATGCCGCCGGTGTCGGTGTATTTCGGGTCGGCGAGTTCGTCGTAACGCGCGCGTGCATCGTAGGTCTCCTGAATGTCGCCGTTGACCTGTCCGCGATACGGTCCTTCGAGATACATGCGGTCGTCGCGGTGCGCCTGGACGGTGGTGCGGATGGCCGGGTCGGCGATCTTCTCCTCCGTCACCTGTTTGATGTAGAGCGCTTCCTCGTCGGTGATTTGATGTTTGGCGAGAATTTGCGCGATCATGTCTTGCACGGATGACTTCACTGGCACCGGGCCTGCGCCGCCTTTTCCTTTGCCCGGCTGTAGCTTCACCGGGCCACCGCTGGTCGTTACGCCCTGATACTGCACCGCCACCTTGGTGACCACGGTGGCGCGAATCTGCTTCATCAGGTCGGATACGGTTCCGACCTTGATGAGCTGCGGGCCGACCCATTCAGCGAAGGTGACGAACTCCTGAATCTGCGGCGAGTAAGTGAAGAAGCAGGCGAGGAAATGGAAACTTTTCACGAAGCGGGCCAGCAGATAGACGAACGCCTTGCGGTCTTCCCAACCGGTGAGCTTCGCTTGAAAGCGCATCCGCAAGGCGTTCACCTGGAATTGCACCTGCGCATCCGTCCCGCTCCTGAGCAGCGCGAGCACGTCGGCGGCGTCCTTCTGGGTGAAGACCCCCGTAGCGAGAATCTCCGTGTGCAGCTTTGGGGAGGTCTCTTGATCCGGTTCCTCTGGCTCGAACGGCGTCCCCTTCCGATACTTCGCAAAGGCTTTGAGTATTTGTTTCGCGTTGTTGGTGAAGTCGACCACTACGACATCCTTCTTGCCATGGTAGCAGCGGTTCAGTCGCGAAACCGTCTGCACGGCGTTGCGATCCAGCACCGGCTTGTCGAGGAACATTCCCGCGAGCAAGGGCTGGTCGAAGCCGGTCTGAAATTTGTTCGCGACGACCATGATCCGGTAGTCGTCGCCCTCGAACCGGTTCTCGATCAGTTCGGCTGGCTGCAGCTCATTCACGGCGTATTCGCTGATTGCTTCGTTCGTCTCCGGATGAACGAAATCAGAGAACGCATAGAGCACCTTGTAGTCGGCACCGCGCTCCTTGAGCTTCTCCTTGATGATGTTGAAATACCGCAGCCCGGCCACGCGGGACGAGGTGACGATCATCGCCTTGGCACGTCCACCGATGAGCGGCTTTACATCCTTCTCGAAGATGCGCAGCATCACCTCCGCCTTGTACTGGATCAGCCCGTCGTCCTGAAACGCCACGTTCTGGAGCGCCTTGGACACGACGCCCTTGGGGTAGAGCTTCTCCTCGTCCGGCTGCGGGACGATGGGGCAATGCAGGTTATAGAGCGTCTTGTAGGAAATAATGCTCGCCGCCACGTCCACGATATAGCCCTCGGCGATGGCCTCCGCCTCGGTGTAGCTGTCGAACGGCTTGCCAAACATCGACACGGTGGCCGGTGCCGGTGTGGCCGTGAAGGCGACGAACAACTGATTCAGGTCGTGCTCGCGGATGACCTTGGCAATCTGCTCTTCGAGATCTTCATCGGGAGCTTCTTCGTCCGGCTCGCCTTCCTTGCGGAACGGCAGGCGGATGGCTGCGCCCATCTGGCCTTCCTGCGAGCGGTGGGCTTCATCAATCAGGAACGCCACCCGCAGCTTCTTCAATTCCGGGTTCTTCTGAATTTCCTCCAGCACCCAGGCAAACTTCTGCTGCGTGGTGACAATGATCGATTTCCGTTCCTTGAGGAAGCGCGGCAGGTCGTCGGCTTTTTTCGCGATGCCCACCACATCCTTGAGGTGGGTGAACTTGTCGATGTCCTCGCGGATGTTCGTGTCGAGCGATTTGCGGTCGGTGAGGATGAAGGTGATGTCCACCAGCTTCTCGTTCGTGTCAGGCCTGAAGAGGCTGTGCAACCGGTCGGCCAGCCAGCAGATGGAGAGCGTCTTGCCGCTGCCGGCGGAATGGTCGGCCAGATACTTTTTGCCGATGTCGCCCGCCGTGGCGAAGTGGGCCGTGATGTCCTCCGCCACCCGCCGCACCAGTCGGCTTTGGTGATACCGCGGAAAGATCGTGGAGGCCGGACGCGCCGGTTTGTCGTCCTCGGCTTCACGCTCGGGCACGCGGACGAGGAAGAACGACAGCGCCTCCAGCAATTGCCCCTGCGACAGCACCTCGCGATAGAGGAACTCGACCGGGTACTCGGCGGCATTCGTGGCCGTGTTGGTCAGCCCCATGTTGTGCCAGCGGAAGTTCTCCTCTCGGTGCGGGTCGGTGGCAGCCTTCACCTCCGAGGTGTCCACAGCCAAATAGAGGAAGGGATGCTGGAAAATCTTATGTGTGTGATCGCGGGCCACAAACTGCGCCACGGCGTGCTCGACGTTCTGGTTGGCCTCGTGCTTCAGCTCCAGCGCCACGATGGGCAAGCCGTTGAGGTAGAAGACGAAGTCAATCTCGTGATTCGCGTCGCTGAAGTAGAAGTGGGGGCGGAAGGTGATGCGGTTCTCCGCATACTTGGCAGCGGCGGCGCTCGCGGCGGAGCGCGGCTTGGGATAGAAGAGCCGGAACTCCAGCCCGCGCACTTTGAGTCCCTGCCGGAACAGCATCCATAGCGGCGTGTACTCCAGTTCCTTGCGCAGTGCCTTGAAGACTTCCTCCCGCGCGTCCGTGCCGTAATCGTCCACCAGCTTCTTCAGCTGGTCAGCCTGACTGGCTTTCAGGAAGGCCCAGAGCTGGTCTTCCGCGATGAAGTGCTCGTTGTCCGTGATGTCGGACTGCTCCAGCACGCCATATTTGTGCTCGCGGATGAGGTAATCCGCAATGTGCTGCTGAAACGTCAGCTCCAGGGCTTTCTTCTTCTTAGCCATGGGTTTTGACCCGGTTGATGTCCGCCTCCACGATCCGCCGCTGGCCGGTGACGCATTCGTGAATTAGCGACTTGCGATAGGCAGTGAGGGTGGCAATTTGGCCTTCAATGCCATTCACGATCTGAGTAACGTCATTGAGCTTATTGTCGAGATATTTGCAAATCGCGCGTTGCTCCTCAATTGACGGTCGCGGGATTGGGAACAGGCCGACCTTTGTCGAATTGGTGCTAGCCAAGTTGGTTGTTCGCTTTCCAGTGGCCTCGAAATAATCGCGACCGAATCGGGATGCAGTCAGGTAGGCAAGAAAGGCCGACAGCAGCTTATGCTTGAAGCAGCGGATTGCAAAGATGTGGTTCTGGTGCAGGCAGTTAGGGATCTCTCCGCTCCAAACTGTTCCCCTGCCAAGCTTGTCAAGATCACCACCTTCGGTCATCAGAACGTCCCCAGGGCGGAGCTCCACACGATGCGCGACTTCCTCCGGCACCTCAATGGTTGTTACATCTTGCAGGTTGAGGTGCCCGTCTTGGACATTGGCAACTCGTAAATATGGCCGCTCGATGAGTGGGCCTTCGTATACCTTGCCGAGTGTTAGTCCGCCCTGAATTTCTGACACTCGTTTGAGGCTCACCAACTCCCAAGTAAAGGGCAACTCGTTCATCCACACATTGCCTGTCTTTTTCAATGTGGGGCGCTCTTCGAGGCCACGTGTAACAGCCTTCTGATTTCGCTAGAGTAAAAGGGACCCACCTAACACGGCAATGATCGAGCAAAAGGAGCCCACTCTGATACGCTCGCTGTTTCTCGTGTGTTCGAGCAAGACCACACCAGAGACAGGGAGGGAGAGGAGTGCTAGGGATGGATCAGTACGAGCTCATCAGGACGGCCGCTCGGGTGTATCAGAAGAGTATTCGTCAGATCGCGCGGGAGACTGGGCATACACGCAAAACGATCCGCAAGGTTCTAGCTGGCTGGGAGCCTAAGTACCGGAGGAGGCACGAACCGGCCTCCCGGGTGATGGACTCGGTCGCCGCCATCATCGAGGGCTGGCTCCGCACGGATCAGGAGACCCCCAAGAAGCATCGCCACACGGCGCACCGGATCTGGACCCGACTGGTCGAAGAGTATGCCTTTCCGGGTGCGGAGTCGACAGTTAGACGATGGGTGCGGGAGCAGAAGGCTCGGCTGGGATGGCCGACAGTCACAGCGGTCATCCCCTTAGACCCGGAGCTCGCGCAGGAGGCGGAAGTCGACTGGGGAGCTGCCTGGGTCCGCATGGCAGGAGAGGAGCGGCAGGTCAAGCTCTTCTGTATGCGATCGCGCTATTCGGGCATGCCCTTTGTGCGGGCCTATCCGTACGAGCGACAGGAGATGTTCTTCGATGGCCACACCCGAGCCT
>NZ_NVQC01000013.1 GCF_003044035.1 Candidatus Methylomirabilis limnetica | reverse complement strand
CGCTCTTCCAGTTGTTCAAGTGGTGTTGTCATAAGGCCTCCTTATCTGATTGCTCAATTAACAATCAGATGATAGGCCAAAAAAAGGGAAAAGTCAATATTACCCATAAATTTGTCTTACACCCGCAAGGAATTTCCAACGATCCGGAACATGGCAAACACTGCAGGAACGGTCAGCCTATTCCCGCTGATCAGAAGGACTCTCCACCTCCAAGCGGGGATGTCACCCTCGGCATCGCGGTGTAGATTTCAACCACAAATCTGCACCAACATCGGAACGTCTGGCCGAGTTCAATCGGAAGAGATGTCTACTTTGCGATCAGAATGGGTAGCGGCTTTGATAGGAATACGCAAATATTAAAGCGAGTAATCCGAGAACACTGCCCACAAGATACGTTTGTCCATTGTTATGTCGTCCAACGTTCGCAATCACCCGCGCGCACCGCTTTTGCGCGCGTCGGTGTGATTGCGCTGTTAGCCGTGGACATGCGTCACGACTCCAGGCTTGGCCTTGGGTAAGGCTTCGAGGACCTTGGGCACAATGGCAGAAGCACCTCAACATCGTTGCTTGGGGAGTCAACTACGATGACGGCGATCGTAAGACTGGAAAAGTTCTGCTGATACTCTAGATTGCGATCAACGGTCAAGAGAACTTCAAACCGCGCTGCCGCAAGTTGCAAGAGCGCGCCATTTTTAACGCCAGCCCACCCGGCTTCAGCGACCGTCGCGATTTCGTGGCCAGGAAGCTCCACGCGTAAGGCTCGGGGGAAACATTCGTCAAGCAGCACGCGCATCGGCGAGTAAATGCACTTTCGCCTGCTCGAGAGCAGCCACCGCGATGTCCCGGCTCACGGTTGGGAAGTCATCAAGGAACGTTTCAAGGGAGTGGCCGCCCTCGATATAGTCAATCAGCGCCTGAACAGGAACGCGCGTTCCAACGAACACCGGGGTGCCCCCCAGGATATCAGGATCGCAGTGCACAACCGACGATTGCTTCATGCCCCTACCTCTCGAAATGTCGGGTAAATTTTACTCCAAGCGCCGGACCACGGCTGACCAATCATTAGATGTACGGCTAAGTACACCACAGATCTTTCTACACGGTCAAGACGAAAAACTTTACGTCGTTAGAGTTTTCCTTGCCGCACTTTAGACAAAACATATTGCTCTCCCTTCCCCTTGATTAAAGAGTCAGACAACACTGGGGTACATGTTGCCCAACTATTATGTATGCTGACCAGTATATCCAGACCAACCGTTTTTAGGTCAGAGCAAATAGTACAGCCTTATCGCGTAGTTAGCAATACATTCTTATAAATCCTGATGACGGCAAACGCTGCACCCAGGTCAGCCTATTCAACCTTCCCACAGCGAACTGCCCTAGCTAAATTCGAGCCTATCGACTGGGCTGTGGATTCCCTTGTCCCTTCGGTTCATTACATGGGTATAGATCGTCGTAGTGTGTTGGCAGCCATGTGGATATAGGGCGCTCTTGGGTATGAAAGTTTAAAGCCAGACTATGCCACTCACTGGCTCGTCATTGCGAGCGACCGAAGGGAGCGTGGCAATCTGAATGTCCTTGAGGGTGTGAAGAACGATGGGATTGCTTCGGTCGCTCCGCTCCCTCGCGGTGACGCGGGTGGGGGAGACTTTCCAATCAGTGTCACCGCCAAATCCCCCCTCGCCCCCCTTTTTGAAAGGGGGGGATTGGGTGATGAGGAGTGATCTACTGTAGCGGAGTCCAAGGGCCGTATGCTATGGTAAAAGCGGTCATGGAGGAAAGTCGGTGGGGAGATCGTTACTGCGGTGGAGTGAGAGATGTCACAACGACAGATACGCAAGTACACACGAAGGGCCACCCGCTTACTCCTGATTGTGGCCGCTGTCACTGTTGCTTTGATCGTCCTGATGATGTTCGCTATGGGGCGCTGAGAACAGCCGGGGAAAGCCTGTTCAGCAGACGGCGAGAAATCGTCGTATGCGCGATGAAATGATTTACAAACTCGGTTTGGACAGATTATACTGCTACCAGTTAGAGTGAAGCCGCTTTTCACAACAGAGGGGAGAGGTGGCATCATGGGGGTTCAGCAACCCACACCAGACGAGCTGCTCAATATCTGTTACTTCCTTAAGCTCACCCGCGGGCTGGAGCAGCGGGTCATCACTCTCTACCGACAGGGCAAGATCGTGGGTGGCGTCTACCTTGGCACAGGGGAAGAGGCAATCGCGGTGGGGAGTGCCGTCGCACTCGAGCCCGACGACGTCATCGCCCCAACCCATAGGGACCTCGGCGCGAATCTCGTAAAGGGAATCACACCGAAGGAATTTATGGCCCAGTACCTGGCCAGACAGACCGGACTGACCAGGGGACGTGACGGCAATGTCCATTTCGGCGATATCACACGGGGCATCATCGGATTCATCAGTCCGATGGCCGACCTGCTGCCGGTGGCGGCAGGCGTCGGATTAGCCTTCAAGCTTCGGCGCGAGCGCCGCGTGGTCGCGGCCTTTTTCGGCGACGGCGCGTCAAGTCGCGGCGATTTCCACGAAGCCCTGAACCTCGCTGCCGTGCTGAAACTGCCCGTCATCTTCATCTGTCATAACAATCAGTACGCCTACTCCACCCCGGTCTCCCGTCAGATGGCCATCGAGCATGTCGCTGATCGTGCCAAGGCCTATGGGATGCCGGGCGTCAGCGTGGATGGTAACGATGTGCTCGCCGTCCGCGCGGCCGTCTCTTTAGCGGCCGCTCGCGCGAGATCAGGCGAAGGCCCTTCCCTCGTAGAAGGTAAGACGATGCGGATGCGAGGTCATTCCGAGCATGACGACGCCTCGTATGTCCCGCCTGCCCTGATCGAGGAGTGGCGAAAGCGAGACCCAATCGATCGATTCGTCGCGTACCTGCGAGATCAGAAGGTCCTTGACGACGCATCCGTCAAGGCGATCGACGACCGCATTGCCGGGGAAATCGAGGAGGCCGTTTTATTCGCGGAATCGAGCCCGTTTCCGGATGCGAAGGAACTTCTCGATGGAGTCTACGCCTCCTAGCTAACAGCTATCAGCCGGGTTTGAGGAAGAGGATGGAGATCACCTACCTCGAAGCGATTCGACAAGCCTTGTGGGAAGAAATGGACCGGGACGAGCGCGTCTTCATGCTCGGAGAGGATATCGGCGTCTATGGCGGCGCCTTCAAGGTGACAAAGGGGTTTCTCGACAAGTTCGGGCCGGAGCGGGTGATCGACACGCCGCTGTCTGAGTCTGGGTTCGTCGGAGCCGCGATCGGCGCCGCCCTCATGGGGATGCGACCGGTAGTCGAGATGCAGTTCGCCGACTTCATTGCCTGCGCCTTTGACCAGATCGTCAACATGGCGGCCAAACATCACTACCGCACCGGTGAACCGGTCCCCCTGGTGATTCGGGCCCCCTATGGAGGCGGCATCCACGCGGGACCGTTCCATTCCCAATGTCCAGAGGCGTGGTTCTTTCATGTGGCGGGCCTGAAGCTTGTGGCCCCCTCCACCCCTGCCGATGCGAAAGGTCTGCTGAAGGCAGCCATTCGCGATCCTAACCCGGTGATCTACTTTGAGCACAAGTACCTCTATCGTCACATCAAGGGGAATGTGCCGGAAGGAGACATCATCGTGCCGATCGGCCAGGCAGAGGTGAAAAGACAGGGCAGTACCGTCAGCGTGATCACCTACGGCGCCATGCTCCAGCAGTCGCTCGCAGCGGCGGAGCTACTCATGTCGGAAGGGATTGACTTGGAGGTAGTGGACCTCCGCACGCTCCAGCCCCTCGATATGGCCGCAATCGCCGCCTCAGTCAAGAAGACAGGACGAGTAATGGTGGTGCATGAGGCCCAAAAGACCGGTGGCATAGGCGGCGAGATCGCAGCCCGGATCGCCGAGGAGCTCTTTCACTATCTGGATGCCCCTATCGCCCGCGTGGCGCCCCCCCACACTCCTATCCCCTATAGTCCCGTGCTGGAGGAGGCGTACTTGCCCAATGCCGAAACCATCGCCAGTAAGGCAAGAGAACTGGCCAGCTTCTGAGGTCCGACCGTGCACATTCAAGTCATAATGCCACAGATGGGCGAGAGTATTGCGGAGGGGACGGTCATCGCCTGGCTGAAGAAGGTCGGTGAATTGGTCGCCAAGGATGAGCCACTGGTGGCCATCTCCACAGACAAGGTAGATGTCGAGATCCCCTCCACTGCCGCTGGAGTACTCGCTGAGATCGTCGTCCAGGATGGGGGCACGGCGTCGGTCGGAGCTGTGCTGGCCTATATCAGCGAGGCTTCTCACGCCGATACGGTCCCGCCAGGCAGGCCGGTGGTAGAGCGGCGGGAGGGCGTTCAGGCCACTGCGCTCGGAGCAGAGGCTGCGACGCAGACAACGCACTGGTACTCGCCCGTCGTCCTCGATCTGGCAAAGGAGCACGGCGTGGACCTTACCCGGGTGAGAGGAACCGGTACGGATGGACGCATCACGCGGAAGGATCTGCTAGACTTCATCGCGCAGCGACCACAGGTAACTGTACAGCCGCCCGGAGTGGGCCCCCAACCTCCTGCCCCCGCTACCGAGGACCAGATCCTCCCGATCAGCCCTATGCGAAAGGCAATCGCTGAGCATATGGTCCGGAGTCAGCGAACCGCTGCTCACGTGACGCAGATCTACGAGGTCGACATGACGGCCATCGATGGATACCGGCAGGCCCACCAAGAGACCTTCCTCAAGCAGACCGGAATTACGCTCACCTTTCTGCCTTTCGTGGTGAAGGCCGCTGCGGATGGCCTGCGCGCCTATCCGCTTATGAACGCTTCCTACACCCGTGAGGGGATCATCGTCAAACAAGCGGTCAATATCGGGATTGCCGTGGCTCTGGAGGAGGGTCTCATCGTCCCGGTGCTGCGGGAGGCTGACAAAAAGAGCTTCCTGACCCTGGCGAAACAGCTAGCCGACCTGGCCGCGAGGGCACGCGACAAGCGGATCAGTCTTGAGGAGGTCCACCAAGGGACCTTCACAGTGAATAACTTCGGCGCGTTAGGGACCCTGATCGGGACGCCGATCATTGTTCAGCCGCAGGCGGGAATCTTAGGCTTCGGCAAGGTGGTGAAGCGGCCGGTCGTGATCAACGATGCCATCACCATCCGTTCGATGGCCTACCTCTGCCTCTCCTACGATCACCGCCTCATCGACGGCGCCTACGCCAGCGCCTTCCTCAACCACGTTCAAACTACGCTCGACCATTTTGATTTCTCCATCGTTCGCTAGAAAGTAGCGGTCAGCAATCAGCGCCAAAAGCAGGTATTCAGACTGAAGACCGAAGGCTGAAGAATCCTTAACATCTTCAGTCTATCTACCTTCAGCCTCGGACAGAACTGATCTATTGTCTATCGCGGCTGCATCATGCAGTTGCATCCCGGCCCTCCTCGTCCTACACTATTATTGTTATTACTTTGAAAGTTCTCCATCACCCGTCCCGATGTAGGGGCGGCCCTCGTGGTCGCCCGATCTGGGCAGGCACAAGGCCTGCCCCTACAATGGGAAGGCTGAGGGAGGCAAGGCGCTGGCTTCCAGGACCATGGGTGCGCCGACAAAGCATGTAGCGGGAGCTTACGATGCGAATTCTGATCGTTGACGATGATGTGGATATGCGGAAGCTGCTTCTGCGAACCCTCCAACGATGGGGATACGACGCCGTCCCTGCGGCCGATGGAGTGGAAGCGTGGGAGCGTCTCCAGAACGAACCGATTAGTTTTGTGATCACTGACTGGACCATGCCGAATCTCGACGGTTTGGGGCTCTGCCGCCGGATCAGAGAGGCGAAATTCGCACGATACATCTACGTCATCCTCCTGACGGCCAAGAATGCGAAGGATGAACTCATCACGGGGATGGAGGCCGGGGCCGACGATTTTTTGATCAAACCCTTCAATGCCGGTGAACTCAAGGTCCGTATCAGAGCTGGGGAACGGATCGTCACACTGGAAAGTAATCTGGAAGAGCAGAATAAAAAGCTACAGGAGGCCTATTCCAGGATTCGTGAGGACCTTGATGCCGCGGTGAAGATGCAGCGAGGTCTCCTGCCAAGCAGTGCGCTGACCATCCCTGGGTTCAAGTTTGATTGGATATTCACTCCCTGTCATTTCGTCGCGGGGGATATCTTTAATTTCTTTCAGCTCAATGAACATCAGGTGGGCTTTTACATCCTTGACGTTGCCGGTCACGGGATTCCTGCGGCGATGCTGTCGGTCACGTTGAGTAAGGTCCTCTCCCCCATATCCAGTCAGGGCAGTCCATTGATGCGTTTCGTCTCAGACCCACCCCACTACGACATCGCGACGCCTGCAGAGGCTGTCCAATCCCTCAACCAACTGTTTCAGTCCGAGGATGATGCGATGCACTATTTCACTATGGTCTATGGCATCGTCGAGACTCGGAGTGCCAGAATGCTGCTCACTCAGGCCGGTCATCCATCCCCAATCTATCAACCCAGGGGGGCCAAAGCTGAGCTGCTGGGAACAGGGGGGTTTCCTGTGGGAATGTTGCTTGATGCCAAGTATGGGGAACTCGACCTCACCCTCCAACCGGGCGACCGCCTCTTCCTGTACTCCGACGGTATTACAGAATGTACCAGTAAGCATGGAGAGCATTTTTCCGTCAACCGCCTCATGACCCTCTTGGAAGAATGGCGAGACCGTCCGTTACGGGAGGTGATGGCGGGTATAGAGCAAACACTAGAGCGCTGGAGGGGCAGCAATGAGTTCGAAGACGATATCACGCTTTTGGCGCTTGAGCGGGTGTAGCGACTAGAGGACATCGATGCAGCTCAACTCACCTCCCAGCCCATTCCGTTCCCTCGAGACCAAGATCGTCATCCCGCTGCTCGTGATCAGCGCCCTCTTGGTGGCGCTGAGCATGTGGGTGACCCAGCGACTGTTCGCGGAGCGGCTTGAAGAACAGGCAGCGTATCGTGTGCACCATCTGGCGAGCGCCGTGAAGGCTGTCGCGAGGATCGCGGGCGAGCCGACGGAGCTCATGCGGATTGTCCACGCCCTGGGTGAGGAGCCGGACGTCACCTTCATTGTTGTAGCAAGCGGGGAGACCCTTCGCGTCTTGGCTGCAACGAAGCAGGCCTGGATCGGCCGGTCCATTTCTGATCTTCCTGAGAAGGACGCGACTCAGCACCTGACCAACACGATGGCGACCCAACAGGAGCACCTTCACTTTCACACCGAGACCAGTGAGTTCGAGCTCATACTACCCTTCGACCTAGATGGCGCAGGAGCCAGCCCAAGGGACAGGGCGGATAGGGCGGTCATGGTCCGTCTGGACGCCCACCCGATCGAGCGCCAGGTGTCCCGGGCCATGTGGCAAGTGCGCGCCATCCTGTTCACGGTCATCCTGCTGACCCTGTTGTTCGCCTGGACGCTGCTCCAGCGGCTGATCCTACGTCCGGTCAGTACCATTCGTGCAACCATGGATGCCCGCACGGCGGGTGAGGCGACGGCGTACGCCCCGGTCTTGGCTGCCGATGAGCTTGGCCGTCTGGCCAGTTCTCTGAATGAGATGCTCGACGCCCTTACCGAAAGCGAGGACAAGTTTCGCGGGCTGGTGAATGCTGCGCCGGACGCCATACTGCTCGTCAACAAGGCAGGACGCATCGTGCTCGCAAATGAAGAAGCGGAGAGGATATTCGGCTATGCGCAGCAAGAGTTGCTGGGCGCACCAGTTGAGATGCTGGTGCCAGAGCGTCTCCGCAGCCAGCACACAGAGCATCGCGCTACCTACACCACCACCCCTGTGACGCGACCCATGGGGGTGGGTCTGGAATTATACGCCGTGCGCAAGGATGGGCGTGAGTTTCCCGTTGACATCAAGCTGAGTCACTATCCCACCAAAGATGGCGGTATCGCCATGAGCGCGATCCGCGACATCACCGCCCGTAAGCAGGCAGAAGCTCAACTGCACCTGCAACACACTGCATTGGAGGCGGCGGCCAACGGCATCATGATCACTGACCGAGAGGGAACGATCACCTGGGTCAATTCCGCCGTCACCCAGCTCACCGGCTACACAGCCCAAGAGATGCTCGGCCGAAATTCGCGTTTCCTCAAGTCAGACCAGCACGACACCGCGTTCTACCAGCAGATCTGGGCAACGATTCTCGCCGGACAGGTCTGGCACGGGGAGATAATTAATCGGCGTAAGGATGGGGGCCTCTACACCGAGGAGCAGGCCATCGCCCCCGTCCGAGACAGCCGAGGTCAGATCACCCACTACATCGCGGTCAAACAGGACGTCACCGCCCGCAAGCAGGCAGACGCTGACCTAGGAGCCGCCCACGCCGATCTCGCCGAATTGTATGAGACGACGAAGGACCACGCCGCGCGGTGGGAGGCGCTCTTCACGCTGGGCCGACTGCTGAACCGATCGCTCGAACTCAACGAGGTCTTTGGGACGTTTGCCCAGGCGGTGGAGTCCTACGTCCCGTATGACCGGCTGGGGGTGATCGTCCCGGAAGTCGACCAGCTCCGGGTGGCCTACTCCGTGGCGAACCCCCCACTCGCCGCCTACCAGGGACAGAGCTGGCCAAAGACGAACGACACGGCGATCGAGTGGATGCTCACCCAGAGGGAGCCTCGACTTGTGCGCGACATGGTAAAGGAGGCCAGGTTCCACGATGAGATGTATATGGTGCAGGAGGGCGTCCGGTCCTCCATTGAGCTCCCGCTTCTGGTTGGAGGGAGGGCAGTGGGGGTCTTCTTCCTCGATAGTTTGACGGCCGGGACGTACTCCGCACGAGACATTGAGCGTCTGCTCCCTCTGGCTGACCAGGTGGCCATTGTCATTGAGCATAGCCGCATGTACAACTCAGTGCAACGTCATGCCGAAGAGCTGAGACGAGAGGTTGAAGAGCGCAAGCGGGCGGAGATAGAGCTCCAACAGGCGAAGTCCGCCGCCGAAACGGCCAACCGCGCCAAGAGTGAGTTCTTGGCCATGATGAGCCACGAGATTCGGACCCCGCTCAACGCCGTCATTGGTATGACGGAGCTCACCCTCGACACCGCGCTTACTGCGGAGCAACGAGAGTTCTTGCAGGTCGTGCTGTCGTCCTCTGAAGCGCTGCTGACGGTCATTAACGATATTCTCGATATCTCCAAGATTGAGGCGGGCCAGATGGTCATTGAGGATGTGGGCTTTCACCTGCGTGAAGTCGTGGAAGGTGTGGCCGAGGTCCTGAGCATCCGGGCCCAGAAAAAGGGGCTAGAGCTGACGTGCTATGTGGATCCGGTGCTGCCATCTCGAGTGCTCGGCGACCCCACTCGCCTGAGGCAGGTGTTGGTGAACCTCGTGGGCAATGCCATCAAGTTCACGGAGCGCGGGGAGGTAGCCATTCAAGTTGAGCAGGCCGCTGCCGCCGCGCCTGGACGAGTTGGGCTCCATGTTTCGGTGGCCGATACCGGGATCGGCATTCCCACGCATCAACAAGCCAGGATCTTTGACCCATTCGCTCAGGCGGATTCCACCACGACGCGGCGATTCGGGGGAAGCGGATTGGGGTTGAGTATCTCAAAGTCCCTGGTCGAGCTAATGGGCGGGCGGATATGGGTGCAGAGCGAGATCGGAAAGGGGTCCACCTTCCATTGTGATTTTGCGGTATCCTTGGCGGAGCCTGAAGCTGAGATACTGCGGGTGGAGGGCGAGGTCTATCCCGATCTGCGCGACGTGGCGGTGTTGGTGGTGGACGACAATCCGACCAATCGCCTGATCCTGCGCAGGACGCTGCAAGCGTGGGGCACCTCCGTAGGGGAAGCATCCGGGGGGGAGGAGGCCTTGGCGTTATTGCGTACGTCGCACACGCACTTTCAGGTCGTCATCCTGGATCATCAGATGCCGGACATGGATGGGGTAGACGTGGCACGAGCCATCCGGCACGATCCAAAGCTCCAGGGGATCAAGTTGGTGATGCTCTCGTCCTGGGAGGGGCTGCTCGCCGGCGTAAGGGAGGAACTGGGGATTACGGTGGTCCTGACCAAGCCGGTCAAACAGTCGAAGCTCTTCGATATGTTGATGGGGCTGCTACGAAGACCGGAGGAAGCGGTGACACTCGCTGAGCCGGCGATCCCGAAGGCAATGCGCCCCACCATCCAGCAACACATCCTGCTGGTCGAGGACAACGTGGACAATCAGAACCTGGTGAGAAGGATTCTGGAGAAGGCTGGGTACTGGGTCGTCATTGCGGGAAATGGGGTAGCAGCAGTGAGCGCCGTGCGGCAGGCCCGCTATGATCTCATTCTGATGGACGTGCAGATGCCGGAAATGGACGGGTTTGAGGCCACTCGAACCATCAGGGCATGGGAACGCGAGCATAACGTAGGACGGACGCCCATTATCGCGTTGACAGCGCATGCAATCGCGGGGTATCGAGAGCAGTGTCTCCAGCTAGGAATGGATGACTACCTCACGAAGCCGCTGAAGAAGGATCTCCTGCTTGCGACGGTGGCCCGCTATCTGGCCGATTACGAAAACCCCCCACCCCCCCTTTTAGCAAAGGGGGGCCACGGTGGTATTTGATAAGTGGGATTTTCGGAGGGAGGTGAAAATGGGGGAACAGACGACTGTTGTCTTTGTTGACGAAGAACTGGCAGACCTGATCCCGGAGTTTTTAGAGAATCGGCGACGGGATGTTGAGACGATCACGCGGCTGGTCCAGGAAGGCAACCATGAGGAGCTCACGCGGTTAGGCCACACGATGAAAGGGACCGGTGGCGGCTATGGGTTCGCAGAGATCAGCGAGATAGGACGGGGGATCGAGGAGGCGAGTGTGCGGGGCGATCGGAAGGCCATCACGACACTGTGCGAGCGGCTGGCAGCGTACCTTGCGGCTGTAACAGTTCAGGTCCGGGGGCAGGTATAGGCAAAGGAGCACATGCGATGCAGCTTGAGCAGCGGAGAGCAGGCGAGGCCTTGGTGGTTGCGCCGCTAGAGGATCGACTGGATGCCAGGGTCGCGACTGATTTTAAGGAGCGGATGGCCGAACTGATCGCTTCGGGGAATACGAAGATCGTGCTGGACCTCTCCAGGGTTGAGTTCATCGACAGCAGTGGGTTGGGGGCGATCGTCTCGAGCCTGAAACGCATGGGGGGACAAGGGGATCTGGTCGTATGCGGATTGCAGGAAACCACCATGACCATGTTCCGGCTCACTAGGATGGACCGGGTGTTTCAGGTCTTTGGCAATGAGCAGCAGGCCATATCAGCCTTAGGCTGCTAAACAAGGATTGGGCAAGTTGAGCGGAAAACGGATCACACTAGCCATCACCAGCGATCTGCAGAATGTGCCGCTTATCGGTCAGGCGGTAGAGCGGTTTTGCTCCCTCATCCCACTGTCCGATGTCGAATCACACCGGATCGCGCTGTGTGTTGTCGAGGCTGTCAACAATGCCATCTTGCACGCCTACGGCAATGAGGCAGGACATGAGGTGGAGGTACTCTTCTGGCAGTATCCCGACCACCTGACCCTTCAGATCTGTGACACGGGAATGGCCATGGATCCGAAGCACCTCAAGCCTCAGGCGGCATCACCCTTCGATTTCGATCCGTGTCGCCTGAGCAGTATTCCAGAAGGGGGGTTGGGGCTCGCGATTATCAAGGCAACGATGGACGATGTGACGTATACCACCTGCGAGGGGAAAAATATCCTGACCTTGACCAGGTTTTTCGGACCGTGTCAAGCCAAAGACGGACCATTGAAAGGGTGACCGATGTCGAACAGAAGGCCTGAGCAGCAAGCGCGGCTGACATCTAAAAAGCATAGCGATGTGGCCCTTACCGTACCTGCCTTTCTAGATACTATCCGCTATCATGCCCGGTACTCGTTGGGCAAAAGGTGGGGGCTCTGTTCCGGTCGCGAACTTTTTACGGCTGTCGCGTTAGCTGTTCGAGACGCCCTCATCGACAGAATGTTGGAGACCGAGGATCGGTATCAACAGACCGATCCCAAGCGCGTGCATTATCTCTCTATGGAGTATCTCCTGGGTCGGTCCTTGAAAAATAACCTGAGCAATCTGCGGATGCTCGATCTTTGCCGAGATGCGCTGCGCAAGATGGGCGTTGATTTTGAGGAGGTGATGGAAGGTGAATGTGAGGCCGCCCTGGGAAATGGCGGGCTCGGTCGCTTGGCGGCGTGTTTTCTGGACTCCCTAGCCACCATGGGTATGCCGGGGTACGGATACGGACTTAACTATGAGTATGGCTTGTTCAAACAGGACATTGACAATGGGTACCAGAAGGAAAAACCGGACAACTGGCTGATCCACGGAAGCCCCTGGCAGATTGAGCGTCCCGATGAGGCCTGCATCGTTCCCCTATACGGTCGCATCGAACACGGCATCGACCGCGCAGGCCAATACAACCCCATGTGGATGGATTGGAAGATCATCGTCGGCGTTCCGCACGACATGCCGATCGTGGGGTTCGGTGGCCAGACGGTGAATGTGCTGCGAGTGTACTCGGCGCGATCGTCCGCGGAATTTGATATGCAGATCTTTAATGAGGGGGACTACTTGAAAGCGGTCGAGCAGCAGATCGCCTCGGAGACCATCTCAAAGGTCCTCTACCCCTCTGACTTGGTCGAAGCGGGTCGGGAACTGCGACTGGTTCAAGAATACCTACTTGTGGCATGCACCCTTCGAGACATTGTCAGGCGCTATGAAAAGAGTCATGCCACCTTTGACCAGTTCGCCTCCAAGGTCGCCATTCACCTCAACGATACCCATCCAGCCCTGGCCGTCGCAGAATTGATGCGCATTCTGGTCGACGAACATGCCCAACCATGGGAGAAAGCCTGGGAGACGACTCAGGCCACACTGTCGTATACCAATCACACCTTGATGCCTGAAGCGTTAGAGAAGTGGTCGGTCTCGCTATTAGAGTACGTCTTGCCACGGCATCTTCAGATCATTTATGAGGTCAACCACCGGTTCCTCGCGCAGGTGGCCTCCGTGTGGCCAGATGACCACGAGCGATTGCGACGCATGTCCCTGATTGAGGAAGGGGAGCAGAAAGCTGTGCGCATGGTGAACCTGGCGCTTGTCGGCAGCCATTCTACAAATGGGGTGTCGGCTCTCCACACCCAAATAGTGAAAACCTCCTTGGTGCCAGATTTCTATCAACTCTGGCCGGAGAAATTTAACACGAAGACAAATGGGGTCACGCCGCGACGCTGGTTGCTTCAAGCCAATCCGCTGTTAGCCGATCTCATTACCAGCACCATTGGGAGCGATTGGATTACTGACCTTGGCAAGCTCAGGGCTTTGGAACCTTATGCGCAGGATCCGGATTTCCAACAAGCATTCATGATGGTGAGGCGATCCAGCAAGACGCTCCTCACTCAGATCATCTATGACCGCTGTCGAGTGGCCGTCAGTCCGGATGCGCTGTTTGATGTTCACGTCAAACGGATCCACGAGTACAAACGGCAATTGCTCAACGTCATGCAGATCATCCACCAGTATCTGCGCATGATCCAAGACGGGATAACGCCGCCGGTACCTCGCGTATACATCTTTGCCGGTAAGGCGGCGCCGGGGTATTGGGCGGCGAAACAGATCATCAAATTAATCACCAGCGTGGGCCAGGTTATCAATGCCGATCCCCGGGTGCAGGGGTTGATCAAAGTGGTCTTCCTGCCCGACTATCGAGTCTCTCTGGCGGAGCAGATCGTCCCCGCTACGGATGTGAGCGAGCAGATTTCCATGGCTGGGACGGAAGCTTCAGGCACGGGGAACATGAAGTTCGCGATGAATGGGGCGCTCACCATCGGCACTCATGATGGGGCCACGATAGAGATCATGGATGAGGTGGGTCAGGAGAATATCTTTCTCTTCGGATTACAGGTCGAAGAGATCCGGCAGATGCGTGCGGGAGGGTCGTATCATCCTCGAACCTACTATCATCGCAACCCCGATATACGACGGCTCATGGACACGTTTGCGTCCGGCCTGTTTTGCCCGGATGAGCCAAGCCGGTTTCGCTGGATTTATGAGTCGGTCCTGGACCGGGGGGACCCATACTTCCACTTGGCCGATCTGGAGTCGTATATCGAGACCCAGGAACGGGTGGCTCAAGCGTTCAAAGACCCCGTGGGCTGGACATGCAAGGCCATCTTAAACGTTGCCAGGACGGGCAAATTCTCCAGCGACCGCGCCATCGCTGAGTACGCCCGGGAGATCTGGAACATCAAGCCATCCTCTAGCCCACCCGATGCGACCGGTTAGATAAGCGACCGCGACTGACAGCCATCGACCGTAACGCACGCTCCGGTCACTAAGCTCGCCTTTTGGGACGCCAGAAAGACCACTACGGCTGCGACCTCCTCGGGACGGCCGAATCGGCCAAGCGGAAGCTCGTCCTTGATAAACTGGGCCATCTGGCTCGGGTTCTCGCGCTGCCGCTTGTCCCACGAGCCACCCGGAAAGAGTGTCGAGCCAGGCGCCACACTGTTGACCAGGATATTGTGAGGGGCCAGCTCCCTGGCGAGTGACTTGGAGAGGCTGATCACCGCCGCCTTAGACGCGTTGTAGGTCATCGCCCCTCCCGACTCTCGCCCCCAGATCGAGGCGATGTTGATGATCCGGCCTCCGCCCTGCCGCTTCATCACCGGCACCACCAGCCGGACCATCCGTAGCGTCGAGAAGAAGTTCAGATCGTACACCTCTCGCCAATCCTCCTCCGAGAGGGCCTCCAGCTCCCCGCGGCGTGACCCGCCGACATTGTTCACCAGCACATCGATCCGGCCATACCGCTCGAGCGTCGCCTGCACAAAGCGCTCGGCCCCATGAGGGTCGGTGAGGTCGGCGGACACCGTGAGGAGTTCGACCCCGTAGGCTTTGATCGTCTCGGCCACCTCTTCCAGTGTTATAAGGCCTCGACCACAGATACTGAGCCGGCACCCCTCCTCGGCACAACCCAGGGCGATCGCCCTGCCGATCCCTCGGCTTCCGCCGGTCACCATCACAACCTTCCCACGCAACCCCAACTCCATGTTGCCCCCTCCTTTACGCTCTCACTTTACCCTAGACCCTATCCCCCACACCCTATGAAGGGTACATCAACTTTGTGGTCTCATCATACGCGATATCTACCCCTGCGACTGTGGCAAAAGATCCTGTACCGTGCAGACAAAGATGGGAACGCAGTGTGAGCTGGATCGCTATGGCCTCTTGCGGTGAGACGTCCCATCGTTGCAGAGTCCGGTTGCGCATGATTCAATATACCCTAAACCCTCTACCCTGTTCTTATGGCGTGAGGCTCCTTGCGGCCGCCATCGGATCGGTCGGACCGAATCCCTTGCCAAGCCGAAACCCATAGTGGATTGCAGCCGTGATGAAGCGCTTGGCGATGGCAACTGCCTCTGGAACCGGACTGCCCTTGGCCAGCTCCGCGGTGATGGCCGCAGAGAAGACGCATCCGGTCCCGTGGGTGTGCGGCGTATCGATCCGCTCGGCATCCAACTCCGTGAAGTGACTTCCGTCGAACAGGAGATCGATCGCGCGACCGCCAAGGTGGCCCCCCTTGAGGACAACGTACCTCGGGCCGAGGCCGTGGATCTGCCGCGCCGCCTGACGCATCCCATTGAGCTCGGTGATCGTCAGCCCTGTGAGCGCCTCAGCCTCCGGCACATTCGGCGTGAGAACAAGGGCAAGGGGCAGCAGACGCTCGACGAGCGCCTTCACGGCATCAGGCCGAAGTAACGACGCCCCACCCTTGGCCACCATCACCGGATCGACCACCAGCCGCATGGTCGCATACGCCTTCACCTTCTCCGCGACCACCTCTATGATCGCTGCGCTCGAAAGCATCCCGGTCTTGGCCGCGTCGATGTGGATATCTTCCAGGACCGAGTCGATCTGGCGCCCGACGAACTCCGGCGGCAGATCGTACACCCCCTGGACACCGACCGTGTTCTGGGCAGTGACCGACGTAATCGCCGATGTCCCGAAGATACCCAAGGCGGCAAAGGTCTTCAGATCAGCCTGGATCCCCGCTCCACCCCCGGAATCGGAGCCTGCTATCGTGAGCGCCGTCCGCATCGGTTTATCACCTCCGTTGTACCGAAGCCGTCATTCCCGCGAAGCTTGTCCCCGCATGCCTTAAGCGGGGAGCGGGAATCCAGCACAGAAAGACTGGATTCCCCCGTATCAAGTACGGGGCAGGCTTGTCAAGCCCAGAATGACAATCACTGTAAAGGGACTTATGGGACACTATACTGGCGGGACATAGCAAACCACGCACGGGTGCTTGCCCGGCCGACGTCCTCTGGATATCGTCCACGTACTCCACCGGAGACTGCCCGCCCCATCCAGCATCCGGTCGACCTCTGCCACAGCAACCGCCGGATCGTTGGTCTCCGCCTGAAGAAAAGACCCCATGGCCAATTACAAGTACCATGCTGGCCACCGGGGATCTCGGTTAAAGGGGGCGATTGGTCCACGCTTAAGTTGTTGGGTATCATCAATATCTGACGAACAGGCTATCCAACGGTCGCTTCCTGTGCAAGCGTTTTGTTCAAAAGTTGTCCAATTGGCGCGTCATGAGTATCGTGTTGCCTTACATGCATCAATATCGTAGAGTCCATTCAAGGAGTGTCGGCTAATATCTGTTAGCCCCATCGGGGGGGAACCAGAGGGTAGAGACAACGCCGCACACTGAAGTGACTTCGGCGCGGATCGTTCCTGGCCGGTGCGCGCCTCACCCGCTGTAGGTACGATGAACGTGGGAGACACGTCATGATCGGTGTTCTCGAGAACAATCGCCAAGCGATAGCTGCGGCCTGCGTGCGCCATGGTGTGGTACGGCTGTACGCGTTCGGTTCGGCTTTGCATGATGACTTCAAACCGGATGAGAGCGACCTGGACCTGTTGGTCGAGTTCGGGCCGATGGAGCCGTACGCTCGAGTCGAGGCCTACTTCGGCATGCTGGAAGAACTCCGGACCGTATTAGGCCTGAAGATCGACTTGGTCATGGTGGGGGCCATCAAAAACCCGTACATCGCCCGCGACATCGAGCGTACGAGGCAGATGCTTTATGCCGCGTGATGCGCGTGCCTACTTGGCCGACATCATCGAGTCGTGCGACGCGATCACCGTCGCGGTTCGAGACCTTAATCTCGCCGGGTATGAAAGCAATCGCCTCGTCCGCTCTTCGGTCGAGCGCGAGTTCATCATCATCGGAGAGGCGGCCGCGGCACTCGGCCGAGTCGCACCGGATGCCTTCGATGCAATCACGCGGGCACGGAGGATCGTGGACTTCCGCAACCAGCTTACCCACGAGTACCCGACCGTGGATGACGCTGTCGTGTGGGCGATCGTCGAACACGATGTATCGGTGCTTCAGCGCGAGTGCATGTCGCTCATGCCTTGCGTCGCCCCCAATGACGAGGTGGGCTAACACCGCGTTGGAGGGGGCAACAGGTCCACGCCTGAGGTGTTGGGTATCATCCATATCTGACGACCAGGCTATCCAACAGGGGGTTCCTGTGCAAGCGTTTTGTTCAAGGATGTTCCAAGGGGTGTGTCACGAGTATCGTGTTGGTATAGCACGCACCAATATCGTAAAGCCCGTCCAAGAAGTGTCGGCTAATATCTGTTAGGGCACTCAATATGGCGCGAATTCCACCCAATTCAGTAGGGCTCGCGGGAGAATTTGCCGTCCTATCGCAATTGACACTGCGGGGCTACGACGCAGGCATGACTCTGGGTCATACGAAGAACATCGACATCCTGGTGCTCGACCCCCGCAGGGGCGCACGTTACGAAGTCGAGGTTAAGACAAACCTCGAGACTCGCACCCGCGACAGTGATTCAAGGCTCTTTGAAACATTCGTTACCGATTGGCAGATGAGCGCCAAGCACGAAGGCGTCATTGACCCGAACCTGTTCTACTGCTTCGTGCACATCAATTCGAGCCGGACTGAGTTGTCGAAGTACGCGTTGCGATTTTTTATCGTCCCGAGTGTCGTCGTTGCCAAATACGTGCGAGACGAGCATCAACTATGGCTCAAAGACAACCCGGCGCACCGCACCAGCGACCGGCGTCTATTTCGCATCGGTCTTCCCAATGATCGCCCGATCGCCGTCCCTGCACCGCTGGCTTCGGTGTATGAAGACAACTGGGACTTTGCGTCGACGCCTTCAATTGTCGGCAAGCCCACTGAGCAGCGAGGGCACCCTAACAGCACGCCCAACACGGACGCGCGCAAGAGCGGCGCGCGCCGGTTGACGTGAACGTTGGGCCTATTTCACTATTGACGAAAGAGTACGATGTGATTACATTGTAATTATATCAAGGTTGGTTGGAGGTGGTATTCGATGAAGGCAAGCATCGTTCGCATCGGTAATTCCCAAGGCATTAGAATCCCCAAAGTGGTGTTGGAGCAGACCCATCTGAGTGGCGAGGTTGAGCTTCAGGTTGGGGACCGCCAGATTATCATTCGCTCAGTGAAAAAGCCGCGCGAAGGCTGGGCGGAAAAGTTCCGGGCCATGGCGGCAAGGGGCGATGACAAGTTGTTGGATGCGGATGCGGCTAGCCAGACTTCCTGGGATAAGGAAGAATGGGAATGGAAGTGAAACGGTTTGAAGTCTATCTGGTAAACCTGGACCCTACTGTTGGAAGCGAGATCAAGAAGAGTCGCCCCTGTCTGATCATCTCGCCGGACGAATTAAACCGTTTCATTGCCACAGTCATAGTTGCCCCAATGACCACGAAGGGGCGAGATTATCCCTCTCGGGTTTCTTGTGTTTCCCAAGGCAAGCAAGCCCAGATTGTTCTCGACCAGATTCGAACTGTCGACAAATCAAGATTGGTGAAAAGATTGGGGAAAGTTGGGCCGCAAACACAGTCGGCGGTTTTCTCGACTTTGGCGGAACTGTTTTCGTGAAAAGACCTAACTACCGCTTGCAGTTGACGGCTCGCCATTGATGAGGCGTGAGCGCCCGCAGATGAAGCGGAGCGTTAGGCCGCCGTGGCGCGACGAGAGGGCGCGAAGGTTCTCGCTATCTCGCGACTCGAGGCTCCCAGCGCCAGAAGGGTTCTAATGAGCAGGTCCAAGACACCGAGGGATCGTCGGCTTCCATCTTGGCGACCCTGGACTGGCTGGACTTCACCAGTCTTGCCAGACCGCCTTGGGTGAGCGGCGACTCGCTTCACTCGGCTAAAAGCTTCAACGCCTCAGACATCACCACGTATATCTCACCGTGTACGTCACGACCCGCTCGCCGTCTTTGGCTACGGTGATCGGGAAGTGGATGGTGCCGGAGTCGAATTTGGTCCACTTGTGGCTCGACGCGGTGATCTCCCAGTTGTTCCCGCGATAGAGCGTCTCTTTGACGAGCACGTCCACGGGTTCGTCTTTGTGGTTGCGAATGCGAATCTCGAAGCTCTCGGTCATGACGTGCCGGCCGCTGTCCACGCGGAAATCGGTGCGCTTGCGTTCGCCGACGACGTCGAACGCGTCGCCGATGTGCAGCTTGATCGTCTCGTCCTTCGGCGTGTGATCAATCTCGTCTTCGCCGATGAATTCCAGCGCCGCATCGGCCTCGTCGCGTTTGTAGAGTCGCACCTTGCCCTTCGGCAGTGCCATGCCCATGTGATTGTCCTTCGAGTTCTTGACCTCGATGATGATGTTGACCTTCTTGTTGAACTCCTGGCTGCCATACTCCGCCGACGTGTGCAGTCCACCGTAGAACCGGAATTGCGGCGCGCCCTCGTAGAGCAACACCTTCTTGACCGGTACGTCCGCCGCCTTAAGCAATTCGATCTGCTTCGTTTGGTTGTCGGCGACCGTGCTGGGCCGTTGCAGCGTGTACAGGTGATACTCGAAGAACGCTTTTTCCTCGAATTGTGGCGCTGCGGCCGCTTCCATCGCCATCGCGCCTTTTATGGCGTATGCGCGAGACGGCGGCTGGACCCGGCGCACGTCTCCGGCAATAAGTTTGAGCCTCGCGTCCTTATAGGTCGCGCCGGACGTGTTGTTGATTGTCACCCAGCCGCCGAGGTCCAGCCCGGTATCCTTGGCGTTGAGCACGGCGTTGTAAGAGGCCTGCCAGTTCAAGCCGCCGGTCTGATAGGCGACCTCGACGAGATGCGTGCCTGGTTTCTCTGTCGCGAGCTTCCACACCAGCGTCGGCTTCGCAATCAATCCTTCCGGTAACGCGCCAAACTGGATGTCTTTGACGTTGTCGCCGCGCTGCACCATCACGATCTCGCCCTTCTCCCCGTACTGCCGGATGACGAGTTGGTTCGCGTCGAAGCTCATCAGGTTGCCGGAATAGCGCGAGCCGTCCTTGGTGAGCACCGCGATCTGTTTGTCGATGTATTTGTGCAGGAGCTTGTCCGCGGAGACGAGGTCATACTCGTAGTTCTGCTCCAGCACACGCGCGGCGGGATCGGTGAGCGATTTGAATTGCACGCTCGTGCCGTCAATCTGCGCCGCCACGTTCGTGAACCGGACCACGCCAAGCTTGTCCTTGATCTCGACGCCTCGTTTCTCGCGCACGACCCCGAAGCTCTGATTGTAGATCGTCAGCGCGACGCCTTCATCGTCCGCCTGTGCCGGTAACGCCAGCGCGAGCGTGGCTACAATTGTCAGGATTGAACGCACATTCATGTCTTCCACCTTTCTATCCGCCTGTTGTAGGCCGCGCCGCCTGACGCATCCCATTGAGCTCAGTGATCGTCAGCCCTGTGAGCGCCTCAGCCTCCGGCACATTCGGCGTGAGAACAAGGGCAAGGGGCAGCAGACGCTCAATGAGCGCGTTCACGGCATCAGACCGAAGTAACGGCGCCCCATTCTTGGCCACCATCACCGGATCGACTACCAACCGCTGGATCGCATGCGCCTTCACCTTCGCCGTGACCACCTCGATGATCGCTGCGCTCGAAAGCATCCCGGTCTTGGCCACGTCGATGGCGATATCGTCAAGGACCGAGTCGATCTGGCGCCCCCTACGAACTCCGGCGGCAGATCGTGCACCCCATGGACGCCGATCGTGTTCTGGGCCGTAACCGACGTAATCGCCGATGTCCCGAACACACCAAGGGCTGTGAACGTTTTCAGATCGGCATGGATCCCCGCTCCACCGCCGGAATCGGAGCCCGCGATGGTCAACGCTCGCCGCATCAGTCTCTCACCTCCGTTGCTATGGCCAACACCTGACGGCCCCACCGAGCAACCGGTCGGCCTCTACCACAGCAACCACCGAATCGTTTGTCAGCGCCTGGAGAAAAGAGTCTATGGCCACCTGCAAGTACCCTGCTGGCCACCGGGAATCTGGGGCAAGGGGGCGACGGGTCCACACCTGAGGCATTGGGTATCATCCCTAGCTGACGAACAGGCTATCCAACAGTGGGTTCCCGTGCAAGCGTTTTGTTCAAGAGTGTTCCAAGGAGTGTGTCACGAGTATCGTGTTGCATTGCACACACCAATATCGTAGAGTCCGCCTAAGAACTGTCGGCTAATATCTGTTAGCCTCATGGGGAGAACCAGATGGTAGAGACAACGCCGTATGCGGAAGTGACTTCGGCGCGAGTGCGTGTCGCTCATGCAGCGCGTCGTCCCCAATGACTTTCAGGGGGGCACTACATGACCCTGCCCAGGCGGCCCCTGGCGCAGACCAATGTAACGACAACCCTCGCTGACGCGGAGCAATCACAATGATCCCCAGTCATAGCAAGATCCTGATCGTGGACGATGACCCCGACATTCGGGAGGTGGTGCGTGATCGGCTGAAGGCCATGGGGTTCGAGGTCGTGGAGGCAGAAGATGGTGTGCAGGCGCTGACGCGGCTGAGAGAGAACTCGCTGACCATCACCCTCCTTGATCTTATGATGCCGAAGAAGAGTGGCCTCGAGGTGCTGAAGGCGATCCGCGATGAGGGGATCGAGACGACAACTATCGTAATGACCTCGTATGGCACCATCGATAAGGCCGTGGAGGCGATGCGGGCCGGCGCGTACGACTTCTTGACCAAACCGTTTAGCCCGGGGCATCTGGAAGTGGTTATCGGCAAGGCGCTAGAACGGGAGGCGTTGAAGCGGGACAACCTCCTACTGTCAGGGGAGGTCAGGGGACAAGATCGGCCGATCATCGGGCACAGCCCGTCGATCCTGAATGCCATCGAGGCCGCCAAACGAGCGGCGGCCAGAAGTTCTACGATTCTCCTGCAGGGGGAGACTGGAACCGGCAAGGAGGTATTCGCGAGAGCTATCCATCAATGGAGCCAGCGGCGGGATCAGCCCTTTGTGGTGGTGAACTGCGTGGCAGTATCGGAAGATCTGCTTGAGAGCGATTTGTTCGGGCATGAGCGCGGAGCCTTTACGGGCGCGCACCAGCGCAAGCGCGGGAAGCTGGAGCTGGCCGACGGCGGGACGGCCTTCCTCGATGAGATCGGCGATCTGAAGCCGCACCTACAGGCAAAGCTGCTCCGTGTCCTTCAAGAGCACGAGTTTGAGCGGGTCGGCGGGACGAGGCCGATACGGGTCGACCTCCGCTTCGTTGCCGCCACGAATCGCCGCATGGACAAGGCGATCCGCGAGGGGTTGTTCCGTGAGGATCTCTACCGCCGTCTCAATGTCATTACCGTCTCGCTCCCCCCACTCCGAGACCACCTGGAGGACATTGTCTCCCTCACCAATCACTTCCTCACCCAATACTGCGACCGCATGGGAAAGCGAATTAAGGAGATCACTCCGGACGCATGGGAGTTACTGCGACACTACCACTGGCCAGGCAATGTGAGAGAGCTGGCGAATTTTATCGAGCGGGCCGTTGTCCTGAGTACCCGCGATCGGATCACCTCGGAAGACCTCCCACTGACTGTCCTTGCCGGCGCACCGGAGTCGCCTGCTGGAGAAGCGCCTCGCGACTTCCATGAAACTGTGGTGGCTTACAAACGACAGGTCATCCGGGAGACCCTGTACCGCTCAGGAGGCAATCAATCGAAGGCTGCGAGCGCCCTTGGCCTGCAGCGGACCGACCTTGCCCGCCTGATCAAAGAACTACAGATCCGCGAGAAGAGCTGATCTCACGCCAGTAAAAGAACCCGCCCATTTTTCCCACCCTCCCCCATCAAGAGGGAGCATGCGCGTACATTCAACGTCGCTCGCCGCCATCCCTGGCGAGTAATCTCGACCGTTAGGCGTAGAGGGCGCATGTAGTTTGAGCTGGTCAGGATGGGGGTGAGGACTCATGCCCGTGAGCGGAGATCACCCCCAATTGCTGCATGACGAACCCAAGGAAGTTGTGCTGCGCCCATCGCTCCACGATCTTCCCTCCATCGATACGGTAGATGGCAATGCCAGTCATCTCGACCGGCTTCCCAGTTGGCTTGATACCCTTGAATTCGCCTTGATGCGTTCCGATTCCGCTCACTCGGATCACCACCCGGTCTCCCTCGGCAATCAGATCGTGGATGACATGGGTGCCGTCTGGGAACGCGGTCGCGAACACCCTGAACGCCTGCTTGATCCCTTCAAGCCCGGGCTGAAGATTAGGGATCGGCGGTGGGTCGTGATCGATCAGATCGGCGGAGAAGAACTCATCCATCGCCGCGAAATTCTGCTTATCGGTTTCCTCGTAGAGACGACGCACCAAACGTTTGTTCTCTTCGGTCGACATTTCATGCCTCCTGAACATGAGTGATGTTTAGGGGTTTAGGCTGAAGGCTGAAGGTTATTTCGAGGAGCGGCGAAGCTCGCGATCAATGATCCCCTGAAAGGCCTCCAATGGCAGGGCGCCAACGACAAACCGCCCGTTGATAAAAAGGGTCGGGGTCCCGGTGATACCGAGGCGCGTCCCTTCCTGGACATCAGCGGCGACCGCTGCTGCGTGCCTTCCACTGTCCAGGCACGTAGCGAAGCTGTTGGCATCGAGCTTCAACTGCTCAGCGAATCGTTTGAAGTCTGCGGGCGTCGCTTGAGCCTGAGACTCAAAGAGGAGGTCGTGGTATTCCCAGAACTTTCCCTTCTCGCCAGCGCATCGCGCCGCCTCAGCCGCCTTCAATGCCTTAGGATGAAGACCGGCGATCGGGAAATCCCGGAACGCTAACCGTACTTGCTTAGGATAGAGCCGCACCACCTCTTTCAGTGTCGCGATGACCCGACTGCAGTACGGACATTGAAAGTCGGAGAACTCAACGATGGTGATTGGCGCATCCTTTGGGCCTTGAGCAAAGGCCCCTTCCGCACTCACCGGGATCCGAATCGGCTCTGGTTCCTCCAGGAAGCGCTCAACCTTGGCGCGTTGCAGGAGGCCGGCCAGATAGGTACTGCGCGTCTCTTGTAGTTTCTGACCCACCAGGTGCTCGCGAACCTTAGGGCGAATCTCGGCTTCCTGCCCCTGAAGCCGCGCCTTATTCTGCGTTATGAATGCCGTGACCTCTGTGTCAGTGACCCCAGGCGCCTTCGAAGTAACCTCGGCCTTCAATAGCTCCTCAACCGTGATCGCGCGCCGCTTAGCCTCGAGTGCCAGAAGGCGCCCCGCGATCAGTTCCTCCAGCTTCGACGCCATGAGCTGGAATTTCTGATCTTGCAGCTTGGCAAGCTGCGGGGCCAGCGCCTTCTCGAGCTCATCTAGCGTGACTATCTGGTCACCCACCTTTGCAGCCACTCCCGGATCTACCGATTTGGCTGGCGGCCCCCCACCAAACGCAGACTGCTCAAATAGAACTGCCCATAAGAGAAAGGCTACGCCGATCGCAATGGCCCGGCCTTCAGATCTGCTCTTTCCCACTAACAGCATGATACACTCCTTACTCATTGGTTTCAGAAGCCTGATTACGCTAAGCCTGGACCAGAAAGTTTCGCATCATGTCCAGGTCCTCGTGCTCGAGATTGTGACAGTGATAAAGATACAGGCCCGTGAAATGGTCAAAGCGTTTGAGGATCGTGACCTTTTCCCCCGGCATCACAAGCACCGTGTCCTTCCAACCATTATCTACGAACCCTTGACTGACCGAAGAGTAATGTCGTTCAAATCCGGGGGCCATCTCTCGCTTGAGCACCTGAAACTGCTGACCATGGATATGCATCGGGTGGGCCATCATCATCCCGTGGGCACGGTGGTCCCGATTCACGAATTCCAGTAGCTGCATGGTATTCAGCGGGATGATCTCCTCTTCAGCTACCCTGGTCATTTCAAACGAGCGGCCGTTCAGTCGTGGCGACATACCCCTCATGGACAGATGAATGGACTTGGGCTTCTGGGCATTGGCAGCATCTTGCGGCCGGTACCGCTGAATCTGCGATAAGCGGCGCGGGAGGACACGCTGATCACGTTCCTCCCGTACAATGCGAGCTGTCAGGATAGAGAACTCCGCCCCGTGAGGCAGTGCGGCGCCCATCCCGCCCATCATCCCGCCTCGCATGCCGCGCCCCATCCCCATCATGCCGCCGCCCATGCCCATCATGGGCATCACACCAGAGAAGGCAGCGCTGCGCAGCGTAATTTCGTCACCGAGCTTTCGGCCGCGAAGGTCTGCCCAAAGGTCTACTCGTTCACCGGGGGCCAGCATCAGATAGTTGCGGACCTCCGGGCTTTCCAGAAGCCCCCCATCAGTGCCGATCACGGTCAACGGGCTCCCATCGTTCCAGGCCAACTTGTAGATGCGGGAATTCGATCCGTTGAGGATCCGAAGGCGGTAGACTCGGGTAGCCACCGGGAGGACAAAATCCGGTTTGCCGTTGACCAGCACCCGATCGCCCAAGAACCCCCTGAACCGATCATGCATATGTCCGATATAGCGCAGTTGGTTGTGGTCATCAAAGCTGCGATCCTGAATGACCAATGGAATATCATGCTCATCGCGCGGCAGATCCAGTGACTGCTCCTCAGCATCAGTCACGAGGATCAAACCCGACAGACCGTAGTAGGCCTGCTCAGCGGTCCGATGGTGGGTGTGCGGGTGGAACCAATAGGTGCCGGCTCGATCGAGGACCGTGAATTCATACACAGAGGTCTGACCGCTGCCTATCTGATGCCGAGGGTGGCCGTCCGCCTTCTCAGGCACATGCAGGCCATGTTGATGGATCACGCAGGGTTCTGGCAGTTTGTTGTGGAAACGGATGCGGACCTTTTGCCCCTGGCGCAACCGTAGTATGGGGCCGAGATAGCTATCCGGGATATCCTCCACGGTGCCGGGCGGCCCCTTGACCAACTCCCCCGAGAACTTCCATACCTTTGTCGGACGACCCGGTAGGATCGGACTCTCTGCTGGCTGGGCTGTTATTCCGACCTCGATATCCGGCTCCGACTGACCCGAGCGTTCCTGGGAACCCTGTTCGTCCGCCGCAAATAACCACTCCGGCACTACTGCCGTAGCCACTGCGGTGAGACCGAGGTATTGCAATAGCCTTCTCCTGGAGAGATCAGTAGCTTCACTCATGGGAAGCAAACCTCCTGCGAAAGGACGTGAGGGCGTGAGGCGTGAGGCGTGAACGGCTGGTAGCCCACTTCGAGCAAACATAGTGCATGTGGAGAAATAGTCTTAGATGCATTGTTGCGATCTTTTCCTTCAAGTATCGCTTTAAGATCTTCAGGCCGTAATCTTCCCCTCCCAACGTCCAGCAGAGTCCCCATGATGATCCGAATCATGTGGCGGAGAAACCCGCTCGCCACGATCTCAAGCAACAGGTGATCCCCCTCCTGCCGTAACTCAGCTACCAATACCGTTCGGATCGAAGATTTTACGGAACTACCAGCCGCTTGAAAGGCGCTGAAATCGTGGGTACCGATCAGGGTCTTCGCGGCATCAGCCATGGCATCTATCTTGAGTGGGTAAGGGACAAATAAGGTGTATCGACGCTCGAGGGCGGATGGGTATGGGCGCGTAAGGATGGTATACCGGTACCGCTTCCACTTCGCCCAGAGCTGAGCGTGAAAGTCGTTGTCCATCTCCTCCACCGCCGTCACGACGATATCGGGCGGCAGAACACTGGTCAGGGCTCGCCGGAGAATGTCTGGTGGATGGCTGAATTCAGCTCGAAGACTGGCGACCTGACCGAGGGCGTGGACGCCGGAATCGGTTCTGCCTGCACCCATGACGTGGACGCCCTTCCCGACAATCCGCTTGACCGCTTTCTGTAGCGTTCCTTGAATGGTGGTCATTCCAGGCTGAACTTGCCAGCCATGATAGTCTGTCCCATCGTATTCGATCGTCAATTTGAAGGTAGGCATCACTGCTTCGAAAGTCCCCCCCACCCGTCCCCTCCCCCTCCGAGGGGGGAGGGTTGGGGAGTGGGTGATTGGTCCTGGTGTTCATCTCTAAGGGCAAATAAAAGTTTAATGAGGTATTGTCCTAAAAGACGAACAGGAGCGCCGATTCAGCGCTCCTGTCATGGATTATCTTTGAAGATCAAGGGTTGGCTGTTCAAAGATAGCGGTCCACTAACAGCTCAGCGATCTGAATGGCGTTCAGGGCCGCCCCCTTTCGAAGCTGGTCTCCCACCACCCAGAGGTTGAGGGCATGATCATTCGTAAGATCTTCTCTGATCCTACCGACAAAGCAGTCGTCCTTGCCGGCCGCGAAGATCGGCATCGGGTAGCGGCCTGCTTCTGGCTCATCGATCACAACAAGTCCCGGCATCTTCGAGAGTAACTCCTTTGCCCTATCTACCCCAATCTTTCGTTCCGTCTCGACGTTCATGGAAACTGAATGGGCTGTAAAGACGGGGACGCGTACGGTAGTGGGAGAGACCCCGATCGATTCGTCTCCCAGGATCTTCCGGGTCTCAAAGACAAGCTTCAGTTCCTCTTTCGTGTAGCCATTCGGCTGGAACGTGTCAATGTGAGGAATGAGGTTGAACGCAATCTGCTGGGGGAAGGCGCTGACCTCGATCGGCTCGCCCCTGGCCCAGGCTAACGTCTGCCGTCTCAACTCCTCGATCCCCTTCGCCCCCGCACCGGACACTGCCTGGTAGCTCGAAACGATGACACGCCTGACCCGGCCATAGTCGTGCAGCGGCTTGAGCGGCATGAGCATGACGATCGTGGTGCAGTTGGGGTTGGCGATGATGCCACGAGCCTGATACCCGGCAATCGCGTCCGGGTTGATCTCCGGAATGACGAGCGGGACATCGGACTGCATCCGGAACGCGGAGCTGTTATCGATGACGACCGCGCCCGCCTTGACAGCCGCCGGGGCGAACTCCTGACTGCGGGTGGCGCCGGCCGAAAAGAGGGCGATATCAATCCCCTGGAACGAGCCATCGTCCAGCCGCTCGACCTTGATCTCCTCCCCTTTGAAGGTGAGGCTCTTCCCGGTTGAGCGCTCGGAGGCCAGGAGCTTCAGTCGTCGGACGGGAAAGTTCCGCTCTTCGAGCAGTCGAAGCATTGTCTCTCCGACCGCGCCGGTGGCTCCGGCGACCGCTACCGTGTATGTTCTGTTCGCCATGTCACGTCCTCGCGGTCACAGTCCCCTTGGCGCGGCCATATCTTTGGGAGGCCGAGCCGCGCCGACAATCTTATTGATCGCGTTCAGGTAGGCTCTCACGCTGGCCTCGATGACATCGGTAGAGGTTCCTCTGCCGATTACGGTATGGCCATTGACTTCCAGCTTCAGGACCACCTCGCCCAACGCGTCCTTCCCGGCGGTGATGGCCCTGATCGAGTAGTCAGCCAGCCGCCCTTGGATCTTCGTGATCTGGTCGATCGCTTTGTAGGCCGCATCCACCGGGCCATCCCCCCAGCCTGATTCCTGGAAGATCTCGTTCTCTCGCTTGAGCCGCACGGTGGCAGTGGGGACGATGTTGATACCGCTCGTGAACTGCAGATACTCAAGGGTATAGGTCTCGCCGGCAGCCAGGGCCTCCTCCTCGACGATGGCCAGCAGGTCGTCGTCGAACACCTCTTTTTTCTTATCGGCCACGATCTTGAACCGGATGAAGGCCCTGTTTAAGGCCTCTTCAGCCAACATCACGCCCAGCTCCTCCAACCGCTTCTTAAAGGCGTGCCGCCCGGAGTGCTTCCCCAGAACCAGTCGGCTCTGAGGCACCCCCACTGATTCGGGGGTCATAATCTCATAGGTGAGCGGCTTCTGCAGCATGCCGTGTTGGTGTACACCGGCCTCGTGCGCGAAAGCGTTGGCGCCGACGATGGCCTTATTCGGCTGGACGGGGATCCCGATGATGCTGGTCAGGAGCTTGCTGGACCGGTAGATCTCCTCCGTATTGACCCCGACCTCGAAGTCCAGCAGGTCTTTTCGTGTCCGCAGCGCCATTACGATCTCTTCCAGAGAGGCGTTTCCGGCACGCTCACCGATTCCGTTAATGGTACATTCAACCTGTCTGGCCCCGTTTCTGATCGCCTCCAGCGAGTTCGCCACCGCCAGCCCAAGGTCGTTATGACAGTGGCAGCTTATCACCGCTTTGTCGATGTTGGGCACCCGATCGAACAGATTCTTGATCCGGGCTCCAAACTCCCAGGGGACACCATAGCCGACCGTATCTGGAATGTTGATCGTGGTGGCGCCAGCCTTGATCACCTCCTCAACAACCTTACAGAGATAATCCTGCTCGCTCCGATGAGCGTCCTCTGGTGAGAACTCGACATCGTCGGTATAGCGCCTGGCATGCTTGACTGCCGTAACAGCCGCCTGCAGGACATCCTCATGGGTTGATTTCAGCTTGTAGGTGATATGAATTTCGGAGGTGGCGATGAAGATATGAATCCGTGAGCGCTCAGCATATTGCAACGCCTCCCAGGAGCGATCGATGTCGATATCGCGAGCTCGGCAGAGGCTGGCAATGATCGGTCCGTCCTTCAGGTTCTGGGCGATCGTCTTGACCGCCTCGAAGTCGTCTTCGGAGGCGATAGCAAAGCCGGCCTCGATCACGTCCACCTTAAGACGCGCCAGTTGCCGGGCCATTTCCAGCTTCTCCCTGGTATTCATGCTGCAGCCCGGCGCCTGCTCGCCATCCCGGAGCGTGGTGTCGAAGATCATAATACGATTGCCCATCTTATCCTCTAGGGTATCCCTTTATATTCCGTTCGTGGTGAGCTGGTCGAACCATGAACGGAACTTGTCGAAATGCTTCACCCTTCGACCAGCTCAGGGCGAACGGTAAATACACAGAAGCATGAGACGTACACAACTAACTATCTCCGCTTCACTGATCCTCTGTTGCTGCCTCTCGCGGCGACGGAACGAGCCTTCCGCCCTGCCCTACGGTCCACCTTCCCCGCCGATCACGTGCTCCACCGGCTCTGATACGTGTCTTCTAATTGACGGAATCATGCGAATGACGCCAGACATGGCATAG
The DNA here is from genome assembly GCF_003044035.1 of Candidatus Methylomirabilis limnetica. Classification (NCBI taxonomy): domain Bacteria; phylum Methylomirabilota (SeqCode); class Methylomirabilia (SeqCode); order Methylomirabilales (SeqCode); family Methylomirabilaceae (SeqCode); genus Methylomirabilis (SeqCode); species Candidatus Methylomirabilis limnetica. The sequence goes on along the minus strand of NZ_NVQC01000013.1, from coordinate 122,759 downwards.
AGAAAGAAGCAGAAAAAGGCCACCAATCCTGGCTCTGAAGCGATGACCGAGACCACAAGTGTCAGGCCGATGAGGAGCGCGAAGGGTTGACGTTTCTTGATCTCGATCCCTTTCAGACTGCGGTACCGGAGGGGACTGACCATCAAGAACGATAGCGCGTAGACGATGACGACCATGAGCGCAGACGTCACCCGATCTGAGAGCAACTCACGCTGAAAGAGGATCAGCGAAGGCGACTCTCGCATGAAGAGCACGAAGGAGGCGATAACCGCTGCGGCCGCCGGAATCGGGAGGCCGACAAAATAGCGGTTGTCGAGAATTCGCGTCTGAACGTTGAAACGCGCCAACCTGAAGGCGCCACTCGAAACGAACAGCGCCGTCGGGATGATCGATCCGAACAGCAATCCCATCTTGCTGTAGGGTTTGATCGCCCACGCATAGGTGAGGATGGCGGGCGCGACGCCGAAAGCAACCAGATCCGCTAACGAATCGAGCTGCACTCCAAAGTCGCTCTGGGTGTTGGTGAGCCGAGCCACGGCCCCGTCGAGGCCATCCATAATCAGCGCAATGAGAATAGCGATGGCTGCGCGGGTGTACTCGTCATTATGCACGGCGACGATAGCGTAGACCCCGCACAGCAGATTGCTGATGGTCAGCAGGCTTGGTAGGAGGTAGACCCCCCGCCGGCGACGGCCCTTGCTCATCGGAGCATCCCCATCACAGTGATTCCTCCCTTGACACGATCTCCGCGTTTCACGGAAAGCTCCGCACGTGCCGGAACGATCAGATCTACGCGCGACCCAAACCGAATCAGCCCGAATCGCTCTCCAGCCTCAAGCTTTTGCCCGGCAACGACCCGGCATACAACGCGCCTTGCGATCAAGCCTGCGATCTGTTTCACCAATAGTCGGCCTTCCGGCGCCTTCAGTATGATGAGGTTCTGTTCATTGCCTGTCGACGCCTTAGACTCCCATGCGGGGCGAAATGTCCCCGGTTTGTACTCAACCGTTTCGACCACCGCGGGAAACGGGGCACGGTTGATGTGTACATTGAAAACCGATAGGAAGATGCTGATCTGGGTGGCCGGTTCTTGCAACTCGTGGCCAAGATACGGGATAACCTGGACAACGGTCCCATCGCCAGGGGCAAGGAGCAACCCCTTGCCCTGCGGGACGTCGCGGGGTGGGTCACGGAAAAATAACGCCACCAACACAGCCAAAACAAGTACAGCAACGCCACCACCATGCCACCCTGCAACCCATAGGATGGCAGCCAGGCCCAGCGGTGCTAGGATAAATGGCCACCCTTCTCGTGCAAGAGGTATCGTCATCTACGCTGCCCACAAAAGGGTATTTGATCAGTGATTCTTGTCATTGATACCATGGCTGGCGGCGATCGCCAAGGGAAATAGGGTCAACAATGGGCTCATGCGAGAAACCGTCTAACCAAGTCCGGGATAAGCTGGAGCGCCAGATTCAGCTTATCAGGATCCTTCCCGCCGGCTTCGGCGAGATCGGCCCGGCCGCCTCCGCTCCCACCCGTAATACTTGCCACCTCCTTCACCAATTTGCCGGCGTGCAGCCGCGAGGTGAGGTCGGGTGTCACGGCCGCCACCCAGCTTACCCGTCCATCCGAGGACGTTGCCAGAACGATCACCCCGCTGCTGATCTTGGCCCTCAGTCTATCTGCGAGCTCCCGTAGGGCCCGCTGATCACACCACTCGGCCAGACCCGTCACCACCGTGACGCCGGAGACTTGGGTCGCCTTCTTCAGCAACTCCTCCGCCATTTCCGCACCCAGCTTGGCCCGAAGCTGCTGGACCTCTCGCTCGAGGGCGCGTGTCGCGTCGAAGAGGCGGTCAACCTTTTCGGGAACTTCAAGAGGCTTACTCTTCAGCCGATCAGCCGATTCCTGCAGAACCTCGCCCTCACGCTTCAGGTGCTGAAAGGCCCCAGGGCCGGTCAGAGCCTCGATCCGCCGTACGCCGGCAGCGACGCCGGTCTCATGCGAGATCTTAAATAGGCCGATCTCCCCTGTGGCCTTGGTGTGGGCCCCTCCGCACAGCTCGATACTAAAGTCGGCGATACTGACTACCCGTACCTCGTCTCCATACTTGTCACCGAAGAAGGCCAGTGCGCCTTTGGCCAGTGCCTCGTCCATCCGCATCTCTTCGATCACAACCGGCTGGTTGGCCCAGAGCCTAGTATTGACTATCTCCTCGATCTGAGTGATCTCGGCGGGACTCAGAGGCCCGTAGTGCCGGAAGTCAAAGCGCAAGCGGTCCGGCGCAACCAGCGAGCCTTCCTGTCGCACATGGTCTCCGAGGATCTGCCGGAGGGCCGCGTGGACGAGGTGGGTTGCTGTGTGGTTCTTGACCGTCGTGTCGCGCCGGCATGCATCAACCGAAGCCGTGAGCCGCTGACCTCTCCTGATGTCGCCCCGCTTTACCCGGACTCGGTGAACGATTAATCCAGTAAGCGGCCGTTTGGTATCCAGGACCTCCGCGATAAGCGCCTCACCACGAAGGTACCCGGTATCACCCACTTGACCACCAGATTCTGCATAGAAAGGAGTTTGGTCGAGGACGACATCTCCCTCCTGCCCCACATCGATCCGATCGACCTGTTTCCCATCTGCCAGAACCGCAACTACCGACGCTTGCAGATCGAGACACTCGTAGCCCAGGAATACCGTTCGCCCCGTCTTCGCAAGGTCACGGAATGCCTCTGCGACCCCTTGGACGTCTCCAAATGCCTTCAGATGCGATCGCGACTGTTCACGCTGGCGTCTCAACTCTACCTCGAACCCGCCCCAATCGCATTCGACTGACTGCTCAGTGGCAATCTCGTCCATCAGGTCCCGAGGCACTCCGAAGGTGTCGTACAGCTCAAAGAGCGTTGAACCTGGAAGCATGGCCCGCTCCGCCGCCTGGGTCTTCACATTCTGGATCAGGTCATGAAGGCGTGGCAGCGCCTCGCGCAGCACGATGCTGAATCGATCCTCCTCGATCCAGGCGAAGCGCGCGACATGCGCTCGGCTAGCCGGGAGATCCGGATAGGCATCCGTCATCAGGTCGATCACCTTATCGGTCGCAGCAGCCAGAAACGGCTTGTCAAGTCCCAGGAGACGGCCATGTCGAAGTGCGCGCCGCAGGATCCGCCGCAGTACGTAGCCCCGCCCCTCATTGCCGGGCAGAACACCGTCGGCCAACGCGAAGGTGACCGCTCGTGCATGATCGGCGATCACCCGCATCGACACATCGTCCTTCTCGTCAGCGCCATAGCGCTTCTGCGAGAGCTCCTCTACCGTCGCGATCAGCGGCCGGATCAGGTCGGTCTCAAAATTACTCGTGACCCCTTGGCATACCGCGGCCATTCGCTCCAGCCCAGCACCGGTATCGATACTCGGCTTGGGCAGAGGCGTGAGGGTCCCGGAGGCATCACGATTGTATTGCATGAATACCAGGTTCCAGAGTTCCAGATAGCGATCGCACCCGCACTCAATGCTACAGGTCGTCCGCCCGCAGCCCACCATCGGACCCTGATCAAAGATCAGTTCAGAGCAGGGCCCACATGGACCTGTCTCGCCCATGGTCCAGAAATTGTCCTTGTCCCCCAGGCGAACGACTCGATCGGGCGGCAGGCCGGCAAGCCTCTGCCATAGGTTGAACGCCTCATCATCATCCTTGTAAATGGTGGCCCAGAGCCGATCCGCAGGCAGCTTGAGCTCGCGCGTCAGGAACGCCCAACCATATTCAATGGCACTCTCCTTAAAATAATCGCCAAAGGAGAAGTTGCCGAGCATCTCGAAAAAGGTGTGGTGGCGGGCGGTTCTACCGACATTCTCCAGATCGTTATGTTTACCGCTGACGCGCAAACACTTCTGGATCGAGGCGGCACGCCGGTAGGGACGCGGATCGGTTCCGAGAAAGACCCCTTTGAACGGAACCATTCCGGCATTGGTGAAGAGTAGCGTCGGATCGTCGGCTGGGACCAGTGAGGAACTGGCAACCACCGTATGATCGTTCCGCTCAAAGAATCGCAAAAACCGCTCGCGGATCTCTCCGCCTGTCAATCCCAGCATGACGTGTTCCGTTACCCCTGCTGCTCCTCGTGAAGCAGTCGCCAGATCATTTCGCTTGAAAATCCTCTCCGCTGTAAAAATCGCGCCACCCGGAGGGTCCTGGCTGAAGCCGGAAGACGCCCGAGTACCGAGAGCTTTCCTGCCATAGCACGGCGGGCTGCCGGCTCTTCTCCCTCTTCGTAAAGGTCCCCCAGGACCTCACGCACGAGTTGCTCCTCAACCCCCTTGACCTCGAGCTCCTTGCCAAGCCGATACGACCCCATCGGTTTTGTTCGGAGACGGCTCCTGGCCCAGGTGGTCGCGAATCGTCGGTCGTCCAGGTACCCCTGCTCTTGCAGCCGATCGAGCGCTACCTGTGAGTCGGCTCGGTCAAATCCCCTGACCGCAAGGAGGCGAGCAAGCTCAGCGCGCGTTCTGTCCCGAACAGTAAGAAGGCGTACGCCCACCCTGTACGCCGCGTCAGGAGGCTTGGCCTTCAGTGAGGCTTTCGTTCGCGAAAGCCGCCCTTCTGTTCTGCGGTCCAGGGTTGATCCGACGAGGTCTCGATCCCTCGAACCTTGAGGGCGAAGTCGTTGGGGTTGCTGCTCCACTGGAGCGCCTCCTCATAGCTCACGAGGCTCTGGCGGTACAGGCTCATGAGCGATTGATCGAAGGTCTGCATCCCGTACTCCGATACCCCGGCTGCGATGGCCTCCGGAATCTTTCTGGTCTTTTCAGAATCAGCGATGTACTCCCGAATGGTGGAGGTTGCGACCATAATCTCTACCGCCGGCACGCGCCCTTTGCCATCCGCCTGCGGGATCAAGCGCATCGAGATGACCCCTCGAAGCAGCGAGGAGAGTTGCATCCGGATCTGCCTCTGCTGGTAGGGTGGAAAGATTGCGATAATGCGGTTGATCGTTTCGGCCGCATCGATGGTATGCAGGGTACTCACAACCAAGTGGCCGGTCTCGGCAGCTACAATAGCCGTGCTGATCGTTTCATGGTCGCGCATCTCTCCAACCAGGATCACATCCGGATCTTGGCGAAGTGCGCTGCGCAGGGCGTCGGGAAACGACTCCGTATCGATTCCGACTTCCCGCTGATTGATCAAACACCGATTATCTACGTGGAGGAACTCGATCGGGTCCTCAATGGTGACGATATGGCCGGTTCTATTGTCGTTGATATGACCGATCATCGCTGCCAGGGTTGTCGATTTCCCGCTTCCTGCGGTGCCGGTGACCAACAGCATCCCCCTGGGTTCCATCGCCAGCTTTCCGATGACCGGCGGCAGATTGAGCGCTTCAATCGTCTCGATCTTGAGTGGGATAGCCCGAAAGACGGCCCCCACCATCCCGCGTTGCTGAAAGAGGTTGGTCCGAAATCGTCCCAGCCTAGCAACGCTATAGCTCAGGTCTAGTTCCCGACGTTGCGCAAACCGCTGTCGCTGTGGCTCAGTCGTGACGAGGCTGACAGTCGTATCGAGGTCAGCTTGGGTGAGGCAAGGTCGATCCTGTACAGGGACGAGCTGGTGGTCAATCCGGAGAACGGGTGGGGAGCCGACTTTCAGGTGGAGGTCCGAGGCACGTCGCTCAACGACTAGCCTCAACAGCTCATGAAGGTCGAAAGGCATCTCTATAGTTCCTTAGAAACCAGAGCTCAGCGGCCAGCGCTCAGCCTCCCAGAAAAGACGTGAGGGCGTGAGGCGTGAAGGCGTGAGGAGAGACTTCCCGCGAGGTATCAACGTGCCTGCTGCGCCACCTCCGTCTCGACTGCACCGGTCAATCCAAGGGCGACGCGCACCTTTCCTTCGATCTCATTGCATAGGGTAGGATTATCCTGCAAAAAGCGCTTGGAGTTCTCCCGTCCCTGGCCAATCCGCTCACCGCCGTAGGAGAACCAGGACCCGCTCTTTTCAATAACCTTATACTCAGCGCCAAGATCTAGCAGACCGCCGATCCGCGAGATCCCCTCGCCGTAAATAATATCGAATTCTGCCTCTCTGAATGGGGGGGCGACCTTGTTCTTGACCACTTTGACCTTCACGCGCGCCCCGATTATCTCGTCCCCTTCCTTGATACTTGAGATCCTCCTGATGTCAAGCCGGACTGATGAATAAAACTTCAGGGCCCGGCCGCCAGTGGTGGTCTCGGGATTGCCAAACATAACCCCAATCTTTTCCCGGAGCTGATTGATGAAGATGACACAGGTTTTGGACTTACTGATGGCCGCCGTGAGCTTCCGGAGCGCCTGGGACATCAGCCGAGCCTGAAGGCCCATCGTGGGGTCTCCCATCTCACCATCAATCTCCGCCCGCGGCACGAGGGCGGCAACCGAGTCGATCACGATGACATCGATGGCCCCGCTGCGAACCAGAACCTCGGTGATCTCGAGGGCCTGCTCCCCCGTATCCGGTTGAGAGATCAGCACCTCATCGATGTTCACCCCCAGGGCCCGGGCATAGGCGGCATCCAGCGCGTGCTCGGCATCGACGAAAGCGGCTGAGCCACCCACCCGCTGCGCCTCGGCGATGATGTGCAGGGCTAGCGTCGTCTTCCCGGACGATTCCGGCCCAAAGATCTCGATGACGCGACCCCGCGGCACTCCCCCCACTCCTAACGCCGCGTCCAGTTCCAACGAGCCGGTGGAAATAACCGCAATAGGCAAGAGCGCACCCGAACTGCCCATCTTCATGATGGCGCCCTTACCGTACAATTTCTCAATCTGGGAGATTGCCAGATCTAGCGCTCGTTCCCGCTCTTTCCGATCCCCCCGTTCCGCTGTTTTTTCCACCATGCCAACCCCCCCCTTAACCCAGTAGACCGCAACGATTCCACCCTGATTATTCCAGACAACCGTATGCGATTTCATCCAGGTTGTCAAGCACTGCAGGATTTTGGGGTACACGGCATAAAAGTGAGGCTGCTTAGGGAGTTGCGGTGAGAGAAAGCTTGAGGTGTCAGTCTGGCAGTTGATTTAACGGTCAGACAGGAGGCCCCATGGAATCATCCACTCCGCAGATTGATGAACTCCCAAGGATTAGTTGGCCGCGATCCCACAGGCACCATGAATCGGTCTTGGCCGCGTCGATATAGATATCTTCAAGGACCGACCCCTTGGACGCCGACCGTATTCTGGGCCATGACCGACGTGATCGCTGAGGTCCCGAACACACCCAAGGCTGAAGTGAACTAGGAAATTCTTGAGCAGTGTTTGAAGATCGTGAAGGGATGGTTTTACATCGGGGACATCCCTTTCACCGTGCCACACAATTACAGCAACATCGATGTGCTCGGCTATTACCCGATCGCCAATCAATACTACGACTTAGAAGTGAAGTTCAGGTCGGCCTTCTCTCTTACAAATGATGGCGAGACCATCGGCTATCTAGTCGATCAGTTTGAGAAATACAGGGAGCAGGCAGAGGAAAAGCTCCGCGAATTCATCGGCCGGAGAAAGACCATCAAAGTCGTCGCGACAACCAAGAAAATGGTCGTCAAGTTCGAAGCGAAACGCTCCGAAATGGAGGCCTCATTCCACCGGAAGATGAAAGCCTTGAAGTACAGATCCGAACTGTGGTACTTCGATGACATGATCCCTGAGTTAGTGGGTCGGGTTGAAGTCAAGGGCCGTTACAACACTCAACTTCTTCAAACCATCCGCATGCTCAAGCTCTATGAATCCAAGGCATAACCCTGCGGTCTACCGGACGCTGCGCAATAAAGCCGCGCAGCGCGGGTGACCTCCACGTTAGGCTGCTGACGGGACAACTCACGATGCACCGAGTACTGGTGAGCGCATGCTTACTGGGTGAGCGCGTTCGTCACAACGGCGAGCACAAGCAGAGCCATGATCGCGTCCTTCAACGATGGCTACGCGAAGGGCGCGTAGTACCATTCTGTCCGGAAGTCGCAGGAGGGTTGCCTGTCCCGAGGCCACCCGCTGAGATAGCCCGGGCTACGGGTGGTTCGAGCGTCCTGTCGGGGACCGGAAGGGTCCTCGATGTGAATGGCTGTGATGTCTCGGCCTTCTTCGTCGCCGGCGCGCAGCAGGCACTCGAGTACGCTCGGCGGGAGTCGATTCGGGTCGCGGTCCTAAAAGATGGTAGCCCATCCTGTGGCACGTCCTTCATATACGACGGCACGTTTACTTCCCGAAGGGTTCCGGGGCAAGGCGTCACCGCAGCCCTCCTCCGACAAGCGGGCATCCATGTGCTCAACGAGTTTCAGTTCGAGGAGGCTGATCGTATCCTCACCCAACTACCACAGGAAGGCGGGCCCTGATTCGGGTCCGTAGGCAATCAACCGACCGAGCGGCTTCACCGCTCGCTGCAGCGGCCTCACGTCATTCGCCGCTGAGGTCGAAGTCGTTAGCAGGAAGAGACGACTTGCGTCTGTACCCCAATTGCGCTACAATACTTTGAGGAAATGGAGGTGATATTATGAGCAAGACCGCAATGGTACGGGCGAGATTGGAACCGGACCTGAAAAACCACGCCGAATCCGTCTTTCACCGATTGGGCCTGAACGCAACACAAGCCATCACGATTTTCTACAGGCAAGTCGAGCTTCGTGACGGACTTCCATTCGATGTCGTCGTTCCGACAGCAACCACAAAACGGACATTCGAGGCTTCCGAGACCGGACGTGATCTGGTCGTCTGCGATGATGCAGACGACATGTTCCGAAAACTCGGTATCTGATGTACAAACCCGTATATACACAGCAGTTCGCTAAAGACTTGGAGAGAAGCCGTCGTCGTGGTAAGAATTTCGACAAATTGAAGATCGTTATCCGCAGCCTTCTCGCAGGGGAACCTCTGGATCCGATCCACCGTGACCATCGTCTCGTCGGCAACTTCATCGGCCGCCGTGAGTGCCATATCGAGTCCGATTGGCTGTTGGTTTACAGACTCGCCGGCGATCGGATGCACTTCGAGAGAATGGGCACACACTCTGACCTGTTTAAAACATGAGCAGGCACGATCACTGCCTGCGAGCGGCATACGTCGAACGGCACGATTCCCAAAGGCCAAAGCGCCATCGGTTGCGTCACAGCCGAGCAACACCCCATGCGGCCGCGGCCGCACCGCATCCGACAAACCCCCCTCAATCCCCCTTTACGAAAGGGGGAGGCACGGAGGCGTATCAGGAATATCCCCCCCCCTTTTCTGAAAGGGGGGTCAGGGGGGTTTGTCGGATGCTGACGGCTGAGTGCTGACTGCTGCATGCTATTTTCTAGGGAAATTACTGAGATTGCTCTCCCCTCAGCTCCCGCTCTCTTCTCCTGATGTCTTTCCCTTCCAGCGCAGATTCGGCTGACGGGCGGCCTTTACCTCGTCCAGCCGCGAGACCTTGGTCTTGTGCGGGGCGGACCGGACTAGCTCCGGATCGCGCTCGGCCTCCTCGGCGATCCGCTTCATGGCGTCGATGAACTGATCCAGCGTCTCCTTGCTCTCGGTCTCGGTCGGCTCGATCATCATGGCCCCCTTGACGATCAGGGGGAAGTAGATGGTTGGGGGATGAAAGCCGTAATCCATCAGTCGCTTGGCGATGTCGATGGTTTGGACGCCGTGCGGAAGCTGGCGCGCATCGGAGAAGACGCACTCGTGCTTGCAGAACGTGTCGTACGGCAGATGGTAGTGGTCTTTGAGCTGGCTCATGATGTAATTGGCATTGATTACGGCCACCTCGGCTACACGGCGCAGTCCCGATGGACCCAGCGAACGGATATAGGCGTAGGCCCGGACCAGCGCCGCGAAGTTCCCATAGAAGGCCCGCACCCTGCCGACACTTGACGGCAGGTCGTCATTCAGGACAAATCGCCTCCCCTTCTTCTCGATGACCGGGACCGGCATGAATGGTGCGAGATGCGCCTTGAGCCCCACCGGTCCCGCGCCAGGACCGCCGCCCCCGTGTGGGACGGCAAACGTCTTATGCAGGTTGAAGTGCAGGACGTCGATCCCCGTGTCGCCCGGTCTCGATATCCCGATGATGGCATTCAGGTTGGCGCCGTCGCAGTAGACCTGCCCGCCCTTGGCGTGAACAATCTTGGCGATCTCAGCGATCTGATCCTCGAATAGCCCAAGGGTATTGGGATTCGTGACCATGATGGCGGCAACGTCCTCGTCCATCGCGTTGGCCACGACCTGTGGGTCCAAGCGGCCGTTCGGCCCGGACTTGATCTGCAGCACCTCGTAGCCACAGATGGCGGAACTCGCAGGATTGGTGCCATGGGCGGAGTCAGGGACCAGGACCCGTTTCCGTGGGCTCCCCTTCGATTCCAGGTACGCCCGGATCAGCATCATGCCCAAGACCTCCCCCTGGGCTCCGGCGGCCGGCTGGAGTGACACCCGGTCCATCCCGCTCACCTCGGCCAGGAACTGCTCCAGCTCATACATCAGCTCCAAGGCGCCCTGGATCAGGCTCTCCGGCTGATACGGGTGCGCGAGGGAGAAGCCTGGCAACCGCCATACTTCCTCATTGATCTTCGGGTTGTATTTCATCGTGCAGGAGCCCAATGGGTAGAAGCCCGTATCGACTCCGTAATTCCATTGCGATAGCCGCGTGAAATGCCGGACCACCTCGACTTCGGACAGTTCCGGGAAACCGGGAATGTCGTGCCGGAGGAGCTTTCTGGGCAGCAGTCGCTCCGGCTTCAGCTCCGGGACGTCGCACTCAGGAAGCGTGCAGCCTCGCCGTCCCGGTGAACCCTGATCAAACAGGAGCGGCTCATTGAAGGTGAGTCCCTGTGCGCCGACACCCGCCCCTTCTTCCTCGCATTTGGCGCTTTGCCCAGATGAAATCCCCCCTCGCCCCCCTTTACCAAAGGGGGGATGGGGAGATGTGTCTCGCACCTCATCCTTCATCGCCCACCTCCCATCGCCTTACAGAGCGCGTCGATCTCCTCGCGACTGTTTTGCTCCGTCACGCAGATGAGCAGGCAATCCGAAAGCTCCGGGTAGAATCGGCCCAGATCCAAACCACCGATGATTCCCTTGGCCAGCAGCGCGCAATTCACCTCAGCAGGGGTCCGTCTTTTTACCCGCACCACAAACTCATTGAAGGTGGGGCCTGCAAAACGAAGCTCGTACCCGCGGAGCTTGGATATCGCTTCTTTGGCATAGGCCGTCTTGCGGAGGTTCAGTAGGGCCAGCTCCCTGAGCCCGGCCCGGCCTAACAGGGAAAGGTGAACGGTCGCTGCCAGGGCGCATAGCCCCTCGTTCGTACAGATGTTGGACGTAGCCTTCTCTCGCCTGATGTGTTGCTCTCGGGTGGAGAGCGTGAGGACGTAGCCTACCCTCCCGGCCTTATCCTCGGTCTGTCCGACCAGGCGACCCGGCATGCTGCGGATGTAGGCTTCTTTCGAGGCGAAGAAGCCAAGATAGGGGCCACCGAAGTTCAGGTGGTTCCCGAACGCCTGGCCCTCTCCCACCACAATGTCCGCCCCGCACTCACCGGGGGATCGGACGATGCCGAACGACACCGGCTCCGACACAACCACGATCAGGAGCGCCCCGACTTTGTGAGCGGCCTCTGCGAGTTCATCTAACGACTCCAGGACTCCGAAGAAGTTCGGGCTCTGGACCACAACGGCGCAGGTACGATCCGAAAGCGCCGCCTTCACCTTTTTCAGATCGGTCGTGCCCTGGTCCGTGTATGGAGCCTCGTGCAGGTGGAGGCCTAGCTTGCTTACATAGGTGCGGGATACCGTCCGGTACTCCGGGTGCACGGCCATGGGCAGCACCACCTCCCGGCGACCGTTGATCCTGTGGGCCATCAGGACCGCCTCGGCCATGGCGCTGGAACCATCATACATCGACGCGTTTGCCACCTCCATGCCTGTGAGCTGGCAGATCAGCGTCTGGTACTCGTAGATCGCCTGAAGTGTCCCTTGCGATAGCTCCGGCTGATACGGCGTATATGCGGTGTAGAACTCCGATCTGTACACCAGGTGGGAGACAGCGGCAGGGATGAAGTGATTGTAGGCGCCTGCCCCCAGGAAGGAAGAGTATTGATCCACGTCTGCGTTCTTGCCGGCCAACTCCTTCATGTGCTTTCGCAGTCCGGTCTCGGACAGCGGCGGCGCCAGATTCAGCCCTCGCTTGAGCCTGAGCTTCTGGGGGATATCGGCAAACAGCTCGTCGCTCGACCGGACACCGATGGCATCCAGCATCGCGCGGCAGTCGGCCTCCGTATTTGGGATGTACTCCATCAGTGGTTCTCTGCCGCCAGATAGGCCCTGTACTCCTCAGCGGTCATCAGACTCCCCAGCTCTTTGGGATCAGCGAGCTTGGCCACGATCATCCATCCCAGTCCGTAGGGATCGGCATTGATCTGCTCCGGGTTCGATGCGAGCGAGGAGTTGACCTCAATCACCTCACCGGTTAGCGGACAGAAGAGGTCAGAAACCGCCTTCACCGACTCCACGACGCCGAATGCCTCAAACTGGCGCAGTACCCTCCCGACGTGTGGCAGTTCCGCGAACACAATGTCGCCGAGTTGGCTCTGGGCAAAGTGGGTAATCCCGATACGCCCACGATCCCCCTCAACCTTGACCCATTCATGCGCTTTCGTATAATACAGCCCCTCAGGGATCATGGTCACCTCCTTCTATATCAGCGATCAGCCAAAGTATAACGGCTTCTTTCCTCTTCGCTGAGCGCTGATGGCTGATATTAAGAGTCTTAACATTGGATAAACATCGATTGAGAAAATCTCCCCTCGCCCCTCTTTTCCAAAGAGGGGTTAACCCTCCCTTTGGCAAAGGAAGGTGAGGAGGGTTTGTTCGCTAACGTGAAACGATTATTTTGAGCCAGGTTATAGCTAATAGTTGATCGCTGACCGTTGTCATAGCTCTCAACTCCGCACTCGCTTGTAGAAAGGAGTTCGAACAACCCTCGCGGCTACAGTCTGGCCCCGGATCACAATGTCAAACTCGGTTCCGATAGCCGCGTACTGTACCGCCACATAGCCCAGCCCGATGTTCTTCCCGAGTGAGGGCGCGGGGCCGCCGCTGGTCACCTCACCAATCGGCTTACTGCCCTTGACCATCGCATAGTGGGGGCGGGCGATTCCTCGACCAAGCATCTCGAACCCTACCAGTTTTCGACTGATCCCATCCGCCTTCTGCCGAGCAAGGGCCTCGCGGCCGATGAACTCCCCCTTCTCCAGCTTGACGATCCAGCCAAGATCCGCCTCCAGGACGGTGTGCTGGTCATCGATGTCCTGACCGTATAGGGCCATCTTGGCCTCGAGGCGTAAGGTGTCGCGGGCGCCAAGTCCGCAGGGTTGCAGGCCCATCGGTGTCCCAGCATCGACAAGAGCATGCCAGAGAGTAACCGCATACTGCGGAGGGATGTAAAGCTCGAAGCCGTCCTCCCCGGTGTAACCTGTCCGGGAGATACAGCAGTCGATGCCAACCACTTGCCCTTCGACAAATCGGAAGTACCTCAGCGTTCCCAACTCCACGGAGGTCAGTTTCTGCAGGATCTCCTGCGCCCTGGGTCCCTGGATGGCCAGGATGGCCACGTCATCGCTGGTATTCTTGACCTCGACGTCTGATACCAAGTGCTCGCTGATCCAGGCAACATCCTTCTCGATATTCGCGGCGTTCACCGTCAAACGGTAGCGGTCATCCGCATATTTATATACGGTGATGTCATCCACGAATGTCCCCTCTGGGGTGGTGAGCGCAGAATATTGTACCTCTCCGACAGAAAGTCGTGACGCATCATTCGGGGTGAGGTGCTGAACCGCTTCCAGGGCACCGGGTCCCGCAATCTCGATCTCCCCCATATGCGACACATCGAACAAGCCCGCCCGCTCCCTGACGACACGGTGCTCCTCTATAATCCCGGCATACTGCACCGGCATCTCCCAGCCGCCAAAGGGAATCATCCTGGCATCGAGCTGGCGGTGCACATCGAACAGTGGGGTACGCTTGAAGGGTCCAGTCGCTGCGCTCATCTACCGCCTCTCAGCATCGACAGAGTTGACACTGGCCACAAGTAAGGCATAGCAGGGGTATCTCTTCATGGTGCCATAGTAGCAGTATCGTCTGAGTCATGTGCATGGGGCCTATCGGAGGGAAACACAAGGAAAACCAAGCCTTAAAGACGCGGCGATCTTCAAACATCGATTGATTCCTGTCAAGTGAAAAGTGGCAAGACTGTGTGGAGTCGACATGGCTCGCGCACACCCTTCCCACGGCGCACTTCTTACGGAGGAAGTTCTTGACAGTCGCCTTTGACGGGACGGTAGTGATAACATAAGAAACCTTGCTGAATGGCCAATAGGCGGCGAGAGACGCGCCGCGAAGCAGAGCTTTCTTATTTACAAACTTCCAATCGGCGATGTATTCTGAAAATGGCTCGAACGGAATTCTGTAAGGGCAAAAGGAAATTTTCTAAACATATGCTTACGCCAAACACTTACACAAATGATTTTAAGTATTTTAAGGAGAAATACGCCGAAAGTATGGAACGTATGTTTGCGGCGGTCAGCGATCTTTATGCGGAGCACTGGAATGATTATTTTCATCCCGCACTGTTCAAGGATGAAAATGAAAGTTGGGAATCGGCTTTCAGAAATACTCACAAAAAATATTTAGAAGCTCTGCGGATTAAAGATGTGCGTAAGGTGCTCGAACTGGCTTGTGGGAGAGGCGGTGTTACCGACGTTCTAGCTGAAAATACTTCTGGTGAAGTTTTGGGGATCGATATTTCCCGTTCACAACTTTCACATACCAACAGATTTAAGCGGCCCAATTTACGTTTCAAGCACCACGACATCATGAAAGTTGATGAACTCGGAGAAATGTTTGACGCGATTTTGCTCATGGACGCCGATTGCTATTTACCGGATAAAAGATTAGCTGTGGAAAAAATCGCAAAAGTCATGAATCCTGGAGCTCGTTTCCTCCTGCTTGGATGGTGCAAGCAGGATGGGCTAAACTCAATGCAGGAAGAACTTGTGTTGCATCCTTTTATGAAGTACTGGGCCATACCCAGCCTTGAGACGCCAGAGAATTATAAGAAATATTTTGATCAAAACGATTTCAGAATAATTGAGATTACGGACCTCAATAATCAAGTCAAGCGAAACTGGGAATTCGGTTACGAGGCAGCATTGAAGAGTATTAAGAAGCTTTCATTCAAAGATCTTCCACGCCTCATCTGGACAGGAATGAAGTTAGGGAGCGACGGTATTGGGATTATTAAAGAGCAATTTCCGGCAGCTATCTACATCAAGGTCGGCTATGACGTAGGTTTTCTTCGCTACACCTACTTCCTGGTAGAGAAGAAATAAGGTGTGCCGCGAGGGCCGGATCACTGAGCAGGTGGGAGATCCCTCGTTGCCTCTCATGACCTGCTGCTCGACCAGCAGGAGAAGAGGCGTACTGTCCTTGAGATTAAATGTTCTTTTCCAGGCATCCAGGTTGAAGTTCGCGGAAGCGGCTTAGCCGCAGGCCTTGTGTCCGCGAGTGAGGAATCCGGATGTCGCATCTTCAGGAGGCTCACCTATGCCCAACCCCAGGATCGTCGCGCTCGGAACCGCCAATCCGACAACGTCCTTCTCCCAGGAAGAGATTCTAGCCCTAACGCCCTACACCGATGAGCGACGGCGGGGCTTCTTCATCCACAGCGGTATCGAACACCGGCATATGTATCTGGATAAGGCCGCCTTCCACCCCACTGAGACCACGGACGAACTCAACGCCCGATACCTCAAGGGAAG
Source organism: Candidatus Methylomirabilis limnetica (assembly GCF_003044035.1). NCBI lineage: Bacteria > Methylomirabilota (SeqCode) > Methylomirabilia (SeqCode) > Methylomirabilales (SeqCode) > Methylomirabilaceae (SeqCode) > Methylomirabilis (SeqCode) > Candidatus Methylomirabilis limnetica. The sequence continues at coordinate 106,957 of NZ_NVQC01000013.1, read as the reverse complement.
CGTCGAGATTGGCTGCCTGGCGATCCAGCGGGCACTGGACCAGGCCGGGTGCTCCGCCCAGGAGATCGACTTCATCGCGACCACCACGTGTACCGGCCGACGGTGTCCCAACATCGACGCCCATTTCGTCCGGGAATTCAGGATGAAGGAGGGGGTTCAACGGGTGCATGTGGGAGATATGGGCTGCGCCAGCGCGATGATTGCGCTGCAGCAGGCCTACAACCATCTACAGGCCTTTCCCGATCATCGGGCGCTGGTCGTTTCCGCGGAGATCTGTTCCGCGACCTATTACTTCGATGACTCACTCGAGACCGCAGTGGCTAATGCGATCTTTGCCGACGGGGCCGCTGCAGCCCTCCTGGCATCCGATAGGGGTGGGATAGAAGTGATGGGTCACATGAGCCTGGTCCGTTCGGAGTACCTGGAATTGATGGGGTTCACCTACCCGGACGGACGACCCCGCATCCTGTTGTCCAAGGAGGTCCGGGGGATTGGTAGCACCATGATCAAGGGACTGACAGAGAGGATGCTCGATCGCTATCATCTCAAGCAGGAGGAGATTCGCTTCTGGGTCCTGCACTCCGCCGGCAGAGGGGTTCTTGAACGGGCACAGCGAGAGGTTGGGCTCAGTGACGCTGATCTCCGCTTCTCCCGCCAGGTGCTTCGGCAATTCGGGAATATGTCGTCGGCCACCGTGCTGTTCGTCCTCAACGAGCTCGTCAATTCCGGACAGGCATCCCCAGGCGACCTGGGCGTGATGATTGCGCTAGGGCCCGGCTTCTGCGCAGAGGGAGCGCTGCTGCGATGGTGACTACCTGGCTGCCCCTCCCTCGTCTCCAAGGGGCGGCGGAGCTGCTGGACCGCCCCGACAACTCTGATAAGGAGATCCGCGAGAACCTGCGCGACCTGGAGCGGCTGAACCGATACTTCGGCGGTGTGCGCGCGGTACTTTTGCACCTCGGCCGAATGGTAGGCGAGCGTTCACATAGATCCCTCACGATTCTGGACATCGCGACCGGCGGGGCCGATATCCCGCGAGCCATCTGCCGTTGGGCCAGGAAGCGCAAGCTTGCCGTCGCCATCGAAGCAGTAGACAGGGGCGACCAGGTTCTGGCTGCTGCGACCGAATGGTCGAGGGACTTCCCGGAGATCCGACTGCGGGGGGTGCAAGCCCCGCACTTGCCCTACCCTGACCACAGCTTCGACTATGTCATCGCCTCTCTCTTCTTTCACCACCTGAACGAGGCGGAGGGGATCCTCCTGCTGAGGGAGATGGCGCGGGTTGCTCGACGCGGGTTACTGGTCAATGACCTGCTGCGCAGCCGACTCGCCTGTCGGCTCACTGCGATTACCACACGGCTGCTGTCCGGCAATCGTCTGACGCGCCACGACGGCCCGATGTCTGTCCTTCGGGGTTTCAGACCCCAGGAGCTGCGTCGCATGGCGACCAAGGCTGGTCTTGCCAATGTGCGGCTAAGCCACCATCTATGGTTCCGCATCGCCCTCACCAAAGAGATCGCAACGTAGGGCGGTTCCTCCCCGGCATCTGCTTGCTGGGCTGGCTGCTCATTCCTCAGTCGGTCCTGCTCGCCTGCGAACTGACGCCAAAACCAGAGTCCGGCCATCATCTGGCTTACGTCCTGGACCCGCGCGAAAGCACGATCCGTTTCGACGCCGACGCCAGGTTACACACATTCACCGGAGTTGTCGGCCAACTGTCCGGTCGCGTGCGCCTGCTCAGCGCCCCTCTCGCGAGCAAGGCGGCAGGATGTGTGGAGATCGAGGCCAGTAGTCTCACCACCGGAATTGCGATGCGAGACAACAAGATGGGGAGGAGCCACCTGCATACCGATCGCTTTCCGACAATCCTCTTCACCCTAAGCGGCGTGGACCTGGTAGAGCCCAAGAGCGGCGGCCACTACACCGCCACTCTTCGAGGCTCCCTGATGCTACACGGGGTGACCGCACTGCTGCTGATCCCGACCAAGGTCGTACTCACCGAGCAGAGGCTCGTGGTCGAAGGGGCGGTCCCTCTGCGCCTCTCCACCTTCCAGATCCCTATCCCCTCGCTACTGTTTATCCCGATGAAGGATGAGGTGATGGTGAGCTTCAAGGTGGTGGCGGTCCCCGAGTAGGGTATCTCCATGATACAGATACCGGTGATTGTTGTGGGCGCCGGTCCGGCCGGCTCGGTCCTAGCCGGTCTTCTGGCTCAGCGCGGGGTTGAGACGCTCCTACTCGACAAGGCGACCTTCCCACGCGAGAAGCTCTGCGGCGACTATCTCAGCCCGGGGACCGTCAGGCTCCTCGACCAACTCGACCTACTCGACCTCGTGCGTTCGGCCGGGGCACGGCGCCTGTGGGGAATGACGGTCACCTCCCCGGACGGTACGACCTTCACGGCCAAGTTTCCCGCCATCACCGAGATCAATGGGACCTCCCCTTTTGCGCTTTCCATCCCCAGGGCCATCCTTGACACCCTGTTGCTGAAATGGGCTCGAGGTTTCGGGACGAGATGCGTCGAAGGATTGCGCGTGATCGATCTGATCTGGGAAAATGGGCGCGTTAGCGGCGTCACGGGGATTGGACCGACGGGCCAGGAGACGTATCGTGGGCAGATCGTGGTGGGAGCGGATGGACGAGACTCAGTGGTGGCCCGACGGCTCGGCCTTCACCAGCCCCATCCAACACTGCGTCGGATGGCGCTGGTCGCCTACTACGAGGGGGCACGTTGCAACGTGCCCCTACGGGATCACGGGATGATCTCGGTCGGCGATCGATCGTACTGCATCCTCAATCCGATCGGCGAGCGGCTGGTCAACGCGATCATCGTGGTGGACCAAGGGATCGTGCAAAACTGGAAAGGGCAACTCGACGAGCTGTTCGATGGCACACTGCAGACGTTTCCGCTCGCGCTCCGCACGCTCCGTGATGCGCGCCGACGTGGGTCGGTCCGATGCCTCGGCCCCTTAGCGTTTCGATCGAGTCGCAGCGCCAAGGCCGGCGCGCTGCTGATTGGAGACGCAGTCGGCTTCTACGACCCCTTTACCGGCGAAGGGGTAGGTCACGCCCTCTACAGCGCGAAGCTTGCGTCCCATACGATCGCCTCGGCTCTTGCCGAGGGTGACGGAGGCCTCACGGAGGCTCACCTCAAGCGGTTTGACGATGAACAGCGCAAGACCTTGACTAGCAGGAAGCGCCTGGGCGCCGCACTGCAGGCCGTCATCCGTCATCCCATCGCGGCCAATACTGTCACGCGACTACTCCGGAGACGTCAACCCCTTGCGGACCTGGTGCTAGGCGTAGTCGGTGATCTGCTCCCACCCCGCACACTCCTGTCCATTAAAACCCTGAGGCAGTTTCTCCTTTAAGACAAGCCGAGGTCATTCCGACAATCGACTCAGAACGAACGCTAATATGCCACGCTTTTCAACCAGCCTGCGCATTTTTTAATCAATGCACTGCGCCTCGGCAGTTGTACTGCTGACAGGCGAAGTGACACCAGGCCCACGCCGAGTAGTCGCGGGTCGATACTAATCCCCAAATCCACCGGACGAACTGGTGATTCAGCTATAAAGCTTAATGCCAATATGCTGGCATCCGCGTATTGCGCCTTGGGAATGGTAACTGTATGCTTCACATGCACATGAACGCCGCGTAAGACGTTCGTCTCAGATTGAACACAGTTCCATTGTACAGGTATTGCGCTATTCACCCATTCCTGCCTAAAGATTTCGGTAAGCGATCCCCGACTATCCCGCAAAGGAGAAAGTGTTACAATTTGTATAGGTCGCATTTGCCCCCGCCTCCTACCCCTTCGGAACGGAAGTCCTCTTCGATGTAATCCTTGGCGGATAAATTAACCTGCGCACTGGTTCTCCTCGAGGGAAGCGGCACCAATTGATCAAACGGCAACCTGATCGGTAGGTTCGGTGTACTATCGCGTCTTACATCTGTGTTAAGGGGGCTGGAACAGTCGGTGAATTCCCAGAGGGCTGGGCGCCACAAGTGGATGTGCTTTGCGGCGCAGCAAGACGTCTTCGTCCGCCAGCGCACACGAGTCGCTGAAACGAGCTTACGCGACCCGCTCTACTTCTATCGTCTCTGGTTCCACGAACCGTAACTTCTCGCAGTCCGCTCCATATGACTAGGCTCTACTTGATGGGGAGCGTTCCTGCATTCGGGGGCCGCTGTCAAGCAACCACATATGATCCCTTCGTCGTGGATCAGGCCAAGCCGATCGCGTAGCCCCCTTCACGGCTTCCTGAGCCACGCCAACCGACCATCGGTAAGGCACCGCTTCCCCTCCCCTGGTGCGGGCAGACCTGCGGCCTCCAGGTCGGCGTCCATCATGATTCGGACCAGATCCCGGAACGTGATCCCGGGCTCCCATCCGAGCCGCCGCTTGGCCTCGGAGGGATCGGCCAGCAGGAGCGGGACCTCGGTCGGGCGTAAGTAGCGCGGGTCCTCCGCCACATACTCCCGCCAGTCCAGGTTGACATAGCCGAACGCCTCCTCCACGAACTCTCGCACCGAATGGGTCTCCCCTGTCCCGAAGACCAGGTCACACGGTGCTTCCTGCTGGAGCATCAGCCACATCCCCTCGACGTACTCCGGCGCAAACCCCCAATCGCGTCGAGCCTCGAGGTTGCCCAGAAACAGCGTCTTCTGCCGCCCGGCGAGGATGGCGGACACGGCTCGCGTAATCTTCCGTGTCACGAAGGTCTCCCCCCGCCGAGGCGACTCATGGTTGAACATAATGCCGTTACAGGCGAAGAGGCCGTATCCTTCGCGGTAATTGCGTACCATCCAGTAAGCATAGAGCTTGGCGGCCGCGTAGGGGCTGCGCGGTTGGAAGCGGCTCTGCTCGTTCTGGGGCGCGGGGGCGTCCCCATACATCTCACTGCTAGAGGCCTGGTAGATCCGGCACCCCACCCCGCTCTTACGGATCGCCTCCAGTAACCGGACTGCGCCGAGCCCAGTGATGTCTCCGGTGTAGTCCGGCATGTCGAAGCTCACTCGCACATGGCTTTGCGCCCCCAGGTGATAGACCTCATCTGGCCGGACCTCATAGAACAGGTTCGTGAGCTGGCTTGAATCGGAGAGATCGCCATAGTGCAGGACGATGCGGGCTAGAGGGTCGTGCGGATCCTGGTAGAGATGCTCGATCCGCTCCGTATGGAACGTACTGGCCCGCCGGATCAGCCCGTGGACCGTGTAGCCCTTCGCGAGCAGTAGCTCGGCCAGGTACGAGCCGTCTTGCCCGGTGATTCCGGTGATGATCGCGGTTGGCATATGGGGTCTCCTTGTTGCGCGTCCGATGGAGCCGTTAGCGGTAGCCCCCTGAATCCTCATCGTACAGAACTGGCCCTCTTCGCCGGCAGGCGGGACCATCCGGTTGCTACAGCGTGCCTGAAGTGGACCCCCATGTCAAGACAACACGTCGGTCAGCTAAGGGCCCCGTCGCCTCTCCGCGACTAAGTACAGCATTTCATAACTATGCCCATGAATCCGTTCACCCTGAGCCAGTCGAAGGGTGGCCTCCTCGTTCATGGTTCGACAAGCTCACCACGAACGGATACGTGACCGTAATTGTGAAACAGACCACGAAGGCTCCCCCTCTCCCGCGTCCTTGTTCTTTCCCCATAGCTCTGTTACAGTAATACCATGCCGCACCGAACACATGAAAGGGATCTGGCGCAATCGGAGGACTCCCGGAATGCGGGCCGGCATGAGTGGGCCTGCTTTGCGGCCCAGTAGGGAGGCTCTCCGTTATGCCGGTAAGATCATGACGTTCGCCCGTCTTCCCATGGCCTGATGCCCAGACGGTTGACCGAGCCGTGCGACGATGGGCGAAAAGGATCGGCTAAACCCAAGAAGGCGTGCAGTACATCGGCTACTGTGGCTCCTAACGGGAGGGTATCCGGGTGTGGAAGAACGTGTGTCGTTGACGTTGGGGTGCGCGGCGTCCTGCTTGACGGCCGTCACCTCTATGTGGTACAGAGAGGCTAGGAGTAACCTCACCTACGTCTGGCCGGTCCTCTGATGTCTAAGGCCGTAGAGCCGTCCAGGGACTGGCCGATCCGTCGTAAGCTGCTTTGATGCCGAATGGGCTCGCCCAAGCATGCTCTCGCAGGGTGAGGGTTGGTGAGTGGCGGAGGAGGTGACCACAATGGCGACAAAGGCTTTACAGGGAAAGCGAGTGTGGACGTACAACGAACTGCTCGCTGAGAAGACTGAGACGAATCAACCGACCGAACTATGGGAAGGAGATCTCGTCATGACGCCTTCGCCGGTTGCACAGCACCAGAGAATCTCTTTCCGTGTGGCTCGCCTGCTGGCTCAATTTGTGTCCATACCTCAATTGGGTGAAGTCTTACTTGCGCCTTTGGATGTCGTCCTGACACCACGGCGGGTCGTGCAACCCGATATCGTCTATGTCTCACATGCCAGACAAGAGATCATTCAGGACCAGATTCGCGGAGCACCTGATCTGATCGTTGAAGTCGTCTCGCCAGGGACGTGGCGACGAGACCATGTTGAGAAAAAGGCGCTGTATGAGCAATGCGGCGTGGGCGAATATTGGATCGTAGATTGGGAGGGGGGAACGATAGAGGTGTTTGCCTTAGAGCAAGGGAGTTATCGTCTGATTGGGCGCTTCGGCCATGGGGAAAGAGCTCGATCGTCGGTCTTGGTGGGGTTTGAGATCCAGGTGGATGAGGTGCTCGCCTAGTCCTGGATATCGGGATCCTTCCGCCTTCCTACTGCCTCACTAGCCCACCGAATCGCCCCTATACCCGTTGTACGCCATCACGGTCTCCTGAGCCAGTCCAGCCGACCATCGGTAAGGCACCGCTTCCCCTGCCCTTGCGCGGTTAGGCCCGCGGCATCGAGGTCGGCGTCCATCATGATCCTGACCAGGTCCCGGAACGTGACCCCGGGTTCCCACGAGGCGTCGCTTGGCTTCGGAGTAGTTAGGGGTCAGAGTAGTTAGGGGTCAGGCTTGCCTTATTGTCTTTTTAAAAGGCCGCCCTCTTCGCATCGTCTCACAGAGGACCTGCACCGACTTCAAGAGGTCCCGGTCCTTCTCCATCTCTTCCACCAGCTTTCTTACGCCCCGGCTCAACGACCCTCCGATCATACGACGCACGACGGGAATCACCAAGAGGCAATAAGGCATGCCTGACCCCATTGTTCGGGATGAGGAAGTGGCCGATGAGTACGACCTCTACGTCTTTTCGGTCCCTGCTGCCAGTTGAACTAGGAGGGTCCGAATGGTTGCCAGGAAATCACCCGGACGTTGGACTAAGATCTCGGATGTGGCGGGTTCGTAATGGCGGATATTGAACGTGAGCAGATAGCGACAGCCATGCGTGAGAGCCGCGATCAGGATCGGCAGGTCCTTGGGATCAGCCTGCCCTTTGTAAGGGGGCAGTTCGTGAGGTTCCGGATCAGGTACGACCCGGAGGCTGCGACTGATAATCAGTCGGAGTTCGGGCAGCTTGCTGGGCAACTTCTTTTCGAAGTTGCGTTCAACTTCCGTGACCACCTGGGTGGAGGTGACACATTCGATAAGGGTGATCTCTCCTAATCTAAGGACGACGTGACTGGCGCCCTGCTCTGTCGGCGCGGCAACTCCGGCAAAGAGGACGTCCGCGTCGAGAAAGACAAGCGGCCTCTTCATCGACGTTTTCGGCCATACTTCTCTTGCGCGTATCGCGTACGCTGCTCTCGCAGGGCCGCCAGCAGGTCCTCAACACTTAACCCCGCCTCGATGCGGGCGCGCTCTATCTCGCGGGCCAGTTCAGGCACCATGGGCACCATGGGTGTGAGGACCAGGATGCCGTCCAGGTCCAAGACCCGATACGTATCGCCGGGTTTGATCTTGTAGCGCTCCCGCAGGTTGGCGGGGAGCGTGAGCGCGCCCCTCTGCCGCACTTGTAGCGTGATATCCATAACATACCTCTCTGTTTTTCTGCTCATACCGATTTACAGACACATCATACTATCAACTAGCTCCCGCTGTCAAGGTACGCAAAAGGAGGGCGAAGCGGTCAAGGTATCACGATTAATCGCACGTATTATCGCGTTACTGCATCACGGCCTTCTGAGCCACGCCAGCCGACTATCGGTAAGGCACCGCTTCCCCCACCGAGGCAGAACGTCCTCGACCTCGAATCCATCCAGAGCCATTCCCTCGGACATAAGTCCCGTGGCTACTCCAGGCGTATCGGCTCGGATCTCGGACGAGTCGGGTCCGCACCGGATTGAGATGAATGTATCGGACCAACTCCAGCAAATAGCTTTCCTTCTCGCATAGGATCGCTTTGTGCCGACCTTGGAAAAGATGTCCCATCTTCCGGTATCGCTGGTTCCAGCACCGCGTGTAACGGAAGAGAAGATTTTGCATGATTTTGAACAACGGGATTGGACCGACTTCGATCAGGTGGTGGACGTGATTGCCCATCAGAACATAGGCATACAGGCGAAAGTCAAACCGCAGTCGGGTTTCTTGAAGCAACTCCAGATATCGCCCTCGGTCGGCGTCATCCGAAACGCTTCGTTGGCCTTGATTGCCCCGGCAGATCACATGATAAAGCGCGCCTGGACAATACGCTCGCGGTTTTCGTGCCATGCCCGATCATGCGACGTACGACGGGAATCACCAAGAGGCAATAAGGCATGCCTGACCCTGACCTCTGACCCTGACCTCATCTCCACGATCCGGCCCAACACCCGCGTGCTGCTGTGTGGACGGTCGGACACGTGGTTGTGAGCGCGCTCCGACTGTGGTAGGGTGACTGTATATTTGGGGGAGGGAATATGGACGTACCCGCGAGGAGGCCTTAGCACACATCCACGAGGCGATTGCGCTCAGCGCCGAGACTTATCGGGCGCACGGGTTGCCACTTCAGCTTGAAGTGGCCGAAGTTGAGGTTGCGGGGTCGTGGCGTACCACTCGAAACGGTGCGTGAAACGATGATCGTCGAGTGAAAATGGGGGTCAAGAGAGATGAAACAGGCCATCGTGGTGCGGGCGGAAATCTTTCGGGAGGGCCACCTATATCTTGGGGTCTGCCTCGACCTGAGTGTGTCGAGTTTTGGAGAGACCATGGAAGACGCCAAGAGTGCCCTGCGGGAAGCCGTGGAAGCCTTCCTCGAGGAGTGTGAAGCGATCGGAACGCTGGAAGAGGTCTTGGAAGAGGCGGGTTTCGTCCGACAGAATGGGCAATGGATGGCTCGCCAGCCCATCTCTGCCGAAATGGTTGCTATTGGCTAAGCCCCACCAATGACTTCCCGGAAGATTACGCCTCTCCCTTTTCAAAAGGTCGTGAAGCTTTTTGAGTTGGATGGCTGAGTTGTTACGCGCCAAAAGGGAGACCATCTCATCCTGACGAAGCCGAGAATGAAACGCCCTGTGGTCATCAAAACAAGCCCGCACGAGCTGCCTGTCACCCACGTCTTGACGAACCTCAAAACCGCAGGAATAAGTCGTGACCGCTATTTCGAACTTCTGGATCAGATCTAACGAGGATCAGGCCGTGCGACACTGAGCGCAAAAGACCTGACGAGCTGAATTGTGTAACCTCCCATCACGGCTTCCTGAGCCACGCCAACCGACCATCGGTCAGGCACCGCGTCCCCTGCCCTGGCGCGGGCAGACCTGCGGCATTGAGATCGGCGTCCATCATGATCCGGACCAGATCCAGGAACGTGACCCCTGGCTCCCATCCGAGGCGTCGCTTGGCCTCGGAGAGATCAGCTTGCAGGATCGGGACCTCGGTCGGCCATAAGTAGCGCGAGTCCTCCGCCACATACTCCCGCCAGTCCAGGTTGACATAGCCGAAGGCCTCCTCCACAAACTCCTGAACTGAATGCGTCTCTCCGGTTCCGAAGACCAGGTCACACGGTGCTTCCTGCTAGAGCATTAGCCACATCCCCTCCACATACTCCGGCGCAAACCCCCAATCGCGTCGGGCCTCGATGTTACCCAGAAATAGCTTTGTTTGGCGCCCCTCCGAGACTAAGGAGGCGTCAACAATTATTACGGGGAGCATTAACTAGATTGCACTCTTGCACAACATCTCCAGCAACTTCCCCCTTTCTAAAAGGGGGATTGAGGGGGTTTTACCGATAGTTCAAAACCCCCCTTACCCCCCTTTGCTAAAGGGGGAGGCAAGCTATTGTATGCTCTGAGTAATAACATTTACATCTACCCCCTTCATCCCCCTTTCGAAAGGGGGAAAGAGGGGGTTTGTGCATTTTTCGGATCATGAATATGTACATGTTATTCTTTGACGATGCCTAAGTACCGCATTTCATAACTATGCCCACGAATCCGTTCGCCCTGAGCCAGTCGAAGGGTGGCCTCCCCGTTCATGGTTCGACAAGCCTGTGGTGAGCCTGTCGAACTGCTCACCACGAACGGATATGTGACCGTAATTGTGAAACAGACCACTAAGGGTCCCCTTCTCCAGCGTCCTTGTTCTTTCCCTATAGCTCTGCTACAGTAATCCCATGCCGAACCGAGTACATGAAAGGGATCTGGCGTAATCGGAGGACCCCCGAAAGGCAGGGGGTGACGGGTCAAAGCGAGAAGTCCGATGAAGGCGCTCACGTTTTGGAGGGCGGTGACCGTGGATCAGCAAGGGTTCTTGGAGCGATACCGGACTCTGCGCGATACCCTGACTACGGACAGCGAAGCCGCGAAGGAGGGGCATAAGGACTATGGCAACTGCAATTGACATCGGGGCACTCATTATTAGGACACCGGAGGTGCGTGGGGGACGCCCACGGGTCGCCGGAACTGGAGTCACGGTAAGACGCATTGTGGGCTGGTACAAGCTGGGCCTGAGTCCAGAAGAAATTGTTGCCGAGATTCCTCACCTGACGCTAGCTCAGGTTTACGCAGCGCTGGCTTACTATCACGCCAACCGGGAAGAGGTTGAAGCCAACATCACCGCAGAAGAGGTGGAGGCTGAGCGACTTGAGCGGGAGCACTTTCTCTCCCGCAAGGCTTCATGACGATTCGCCTCTACCTCGATGAGGACTCCATGCGACAAGCGCTGGTTCAGGCTCTGCGGGCTCGCGGCGTAGACATGATTACCGCCCTTGAGGCGGACATGATAGAACGCGCGGATGAGGAGCACCTGGATTATGCGACAGCCCAGGGGCGCGTTTTGTATAGTTTCAACGTGGGAGATTTCTATTATCTGCATACCGCCTTTATGGGGTGCGGGAAATCACACGCAGGCATGATCCTTGTACGGCAACAGCGCTACTCCGTGGGTGAGCAGATGCGCCATATTCTGAAGCTGATTACCGCCAACTCGGCAGAGGAAATGAGGAATCATGTGGAATTTCTCAGTACTTGGGACTGATACCAATCATAGTAGTAGTAGGGGTCAGTAGGGGTCAGGCGTGCCTTATTGTCTTTTTAAAAGGCCGCCCTCTTCGCATCGTCTCACACAGGACCTGCACCAACTTCACGAGGTCCCGGTCCTTCTCCATCTCGTCCACCAGCTTTCTGACACCCCGGCTCACCGACCCGGGGTCTTGCCTTAGGGCTTGAGCCATCTCCCGGTTCGTCACGCCGCCGACCTCTCTTCCTCCCCAGGCCATCACCCGTGTGATCCGCACCGCTCCCCGCTCCTTGCCCCGATCCCTCACGGCCCCAGCCGACACGCCACTCTGTTTGAACACCCCCTTGCATATCTCTTCCCATGTCACGGCCACCGCGTGCGGCGGCTCCTCGTTCGTGAACCGCCCCGTTACGTCCTGCACGAACGCATCATCTCCCAGATACCGCTGATCCACCACCTCGTACACATCCGCCCGATGTCCTTCTTTCACCCCTTCGCGCACACATCGCTGAGAGGCCCCCACCTCCTCCCCCACCGAGGCAGCACGTCCTCGACCGCCATCCACCCGGAGCCCTTCCCCCTGACATACGCCCCGTGGCTGCTCCAGGCGTATCGGCTCGGATCTCGGACGATTCGGCTCCGCACCGGATTGAGATGACTGTATCGGATCACCTCCAGCAACTTCCCCCTTTAGCAAAGGGGGATTGAGGGGGTTTTCCAGATCGTTCAAAACCCCCCTTACCCCCCTTTGCTAAAGGGGGGAGGCACGCTATTGTATGCTCTGAGTAATAGCTGTCCTTCTCGCAGAGGATTGCGTGATGCCGGCCGTGGAACAGATGTCCCACATCCCGGTATCGCTGGGTCCAGTCCCGCGTGTCACGGAAGAGAAGAGTGTGCAGGAAGGCGGACAACGAGGTTGGACCGACTTCGATCAGGTGGTGGACGTGATTGCCCATCAGAACATAGGCATACAGGCGAAAGTCATACCGCAGTCGGGTCTCTTGAAGCAACTCCAGATATCGCCCTCGGTCGGCGTCATCCGAAAAGATCGGTTGGCCTTGATTGCCACGGCAGATCACATGATAAAGAGCGCCTGGAAAATAAACTCGCGGTTTTCGTGCCATGATCGAGCATGCAACGGGAATCACCGAAAGTTAATAAGGCATGCCTGACCCCATTTCCATGACTAGATGAAACGCAGGCGGTTACTATCTAAGACTCCACTTGGCGCCAAAAGGCAGGAGGGCATCATATGGTTTCGTGAAAGGGTGGGGGAAGGTTCGCCTTTGCGCTCCAGCGGTTGGGCACCCGGGTAGGAATCTCGCGAGGAGCGAGTTGCCGCGTAAGGCAAAGAAGAATGAAACTTGACAATGCGTGGGAAAGTGGGTAAACTTCTCTTGCCCACAAGATAGTGATAAGAAATGAGGGTAGGTATTGATCGAGCGGTGGGAGCGAGGCTAAAGGAGATTACGCAATGATGTCATCCAATGAAGCTTTGCTAGACGAGTATTTCACACCCGTTGGAAAGGGCACCTTGGACAGCAAAAAGCGCATCACCCTCAGTAAGGCTATCGAAGCCCTGCAAGCCGTAATAGGCGAGGACGTGGAGAGGCTACGCTTCAAGATCGCGTGCAACAAAGCGGGCCAGATCCTGCTCTCCCCAGAAGTTACCGTCCCACTCCATGAAGCTTGGCTTTACAACAACAAGGCCGCACTTGAGAGCGTGCGCCGAGGCCTGGAAGAAGCCGGACATGGTAAGGCACGTAAGATCGGCTCTTTTGCTAAGCACGCCAACGATGAGATCGGTTAACGGGTGAACTCGCCTCGATTCACGCTGACATTCACTCCGACCGCAGGCAAGCAACTAGAGGCGCTTGAGCGAGACAAAGGCCTTGAGAAACGCCTGAAGGCGGTACGAAAAACCCTCGGCCTCATGGAAACCAACATGCACCATCCGAGTCTCAATGCCCACGAATACAAAAGCCTGAAGGGTCTGCATGGGGAAAAGGTTTTTGCAACCTACGCAGAGAGTAAGACGCCAGCGGCCTACCGGATCTTCTGGCACTACGGGACCAAGCGGGGTGAGATCATCGTTGTTGCTATCACGCCTCACCCGTGAAGCCGTACCATCCTTTACCAGTACCTGTCCAGCACCACCCCACTTTCCACTTGGCACCAACATGCATGCGATCATCATATGGTTACGTGAAGGGGGGAGGGTTCGCCTTGTCACACGTTGCGGCGCTCCATTCTCCTTCTTGGACCTACTCGTGAATCGCTAGACATTTCTGCAAGCTTCGTTCACGAAGGGTGTGCCGAGCGGGAACGGATTAGGGGTCAGGCTTGCCTTATTGTCATTTTAAAAGGCCGCCCTCTTCGCATCGTCTCACACAGGACCTGCACCGACGTCACGAGGTCCTGGTCCTTCTCCCTCTGGTCCACCAGATTTCTGACACCCCGGCTCAACGACCCGGGGTCTTGCCTCAGGGCTTGAGCCATCTCCCGGTTCTCAAGCCGCCGACCTCTCTTCCTACCCAGGCCATCACCCGTTTGATCCGCACCGCGCCCCGCTCCTTGCCCCGATCCATCACGGCCCCAGCCGACACACCACACTGTTTGAACACCCCCTTGCATATCTCTTCCCATGTCACGGCCACCGCTTGCGGCGGCTCCTCGTTCTTTAACCGCCCCGTCACTTCCTGCACGAACGCATCATCTCCCAGATACCGCTGATCCACCACCTCGTACAAATCCGCCCGATGTCCTTCTTTCAACCCTTCGCGCACAAATCGCTGATAGGCCGCCACCGCGTCGGACCGCCGACTGCCCCACCGAGGCAGAACCTCCTCGACTGCAATCCACCTAGGAGCCCTTCCCCCTGACACCCGCCCCGTGGCTGCTCCAGGCGTATCGGCTCGGATCTCGGACGATTCGGCTCCGCACCGGATTGAGATGAATGTATCGGACCAACTCCAGCACATAGCGTTCCTTCTCGCATAGGATCGCTTTATGCCGGCCTTGGAAAAGATGTCCCACCTTCCGATATCGCTGGTTCCAGTACCGCGTGTAACGGAATAGAAGATTTTGCATGATCTTGGACAATGGGGGTGGACCGATGTCGATCAGGTGGTGGACGTGAGTGCCCATCAGAACATAGGCATACAGGCGAAAGTCATACCGCAGTCGGGTTTCTTGAAGCAACTCCAGATATCGCCGCCGGTCGGCGTCATCCGAAAAGATCGGTTGGCCTTGATTGCCACGGCCGATCACATGATACAGGGCGCATGGACAATACACTCGTGGTTTTCGTGCCATGCTCGATCCTACGACGGGAATCACCGCAGGTTAATAAGGCATGCCTGACCCCATTCTTTCTTACCATTCTTAACATGCCTGACCCCATTCTATTTATTCTTATTTGAGCCTGTCCTGCAAACCCCCCGTTCACCCTTCGACATGCTCAGGGCGAACGGTATGGGCATTGAAGATTGACGTTTTCCCGTTCTGCTGAGCCTGTCTAAGCACAACAAGGGGTTTGCAGGACAGGCTCATTTATGACTTTACGCTTCATTTGACATGTCGCCTTATCACCAGTACACTACTCAGTAAACATCATTGATGTTATCTTTCTACGCCACTGAGGGCTAATGAGGCATGGGAGGCAAAACGATGTCCGTCCAGTCTGACTCTCAGAAAAACCTCATGGAAAAGATTATCACCCTGCCGCCGGAGAAGGTGGCCGAGGTGGAGGATTTCGTGGACTTCC
Organism: Candidatus Methylomirabilis limnetica; assembly: GCF_003044035.1. Lineage (NCBI taxonomy): Bacteria > Methylomirabilota (SeqCode) > Methylomirabilia (SeqCode) > Methylomirabilales (SeqCode) > Methylomirabilaceae (SeqCode) > Methylomirabilis (SeqCode) > Candidatus Methylomirabilis limnetica. Next base: position 91,829 of record NZ_NVQC01000013.1, on the reverse strand, counting down.
TGCGCCTGCGCATGGAGGACCGTCGCCTCACCCGGGCCGCCATGAAGCTGTCGGAAGAGGCCTTCCAAATGGTTTGGGACAATCCGGACGATGCCGTCTACGATAAGCTTTAAGTTTGGAGACATCGTCCTGGTCCCTTTCCCCTTCACGGATCAGACCGCCAGTAAGAGGCGCCCCGCCGTAGTGGTGAGCTCTGAAGCCTACCATCGGGAGCGTCCTGACCTTATTCTGCTGGCCGTGACCAGTCAAATCCGACCCTCGACCACGGTGGGCGAAGTAATAATCCAACACTGGCAGCAGGCCGGGTTGCTGAAACCCTCGACCATCAAGCCTATCTTTACCACGGTTGAGAAGGAACTGATCCTCCGAAAGCTTGGACAATTGATAGAGGAAGATCGGCAGGCGCTTCGGCGAGCACTTCCCATAATCCTCGGTTAATAACGCCAATGAATGTCATCGCATCCCGGCCGGCTCCAGTTCCAACGGCTGCGCGTCGAGGAAAATAAATCTGTCCCCTTTTTCTGATTAGATGACTGTATCGGACCAACTCCAGTAAATAGCTTTCCCTCTCGCATAGGATCGCTTTATGCCGGCCTTGGAAAAGATGTCCCACCTTCCGGTATCGCTGGTTCCAGTACCGCGTGTAACGGAATAGAAGATTTTTGCATGATTTTGGACAACGGGGTTGGACCGACTTCGATCAGGTGGTGGACGTGATTGCCCATCAGACCATAGGCCTACAGGCGACAGTCACACCGCAGTCGGGTGTCTTGAAGCAACTCCAGATATCGCCCTCGGTCGGCGTCATCCGACAAGATCCGTGGGCCGTGATTGCCACGGCAGATCACATGATACAGGGCGCCTGGACAATACACTCGCGGTTTTCGTGCCATGCCCGATCCTACGACGTACGACGGGAATCACCAAGAGGCAATAAGGCATGCCTGACCCCTTTGTTAAGGAACTCAAGTCGCTGAAACGGGCTTACGCGATCCGCACCCCTGTCCGGCGAATCTCACTAGCAAGCGAATCGGTGTCGTTGAAATCTTCTGGTGTAAAGGGATGAGGCTCAATGCGGTCATCGATTTGGGCAGCGAGGCGCATTAAGGCAAGCCGCTCCTGAAACAGATCGGCGGAAAAATCCGGCGATACCACCGCCAGATCGATGTCGCTCCACTCAACAGCCGTACCCTTGACCTGAGAGCCGTACACGTAGGCTGCCTGCACATGCTGTCGCATTGCCGCCAGGAAACGCTGAGCACTCTGATTCACCCCATCTGGGATCGTAGCCATTGGAACATCTCCCTGATCGTCGTCATGTGGCAGGTGGTATACTCGGCTGTACACACCAGTAGCTTTGACCCGCTCTACTTCTATCGTCTCTGCTTCCACGAACCGTAACTCCTCGCAGTCCGCTCCATATATTACGGGGAGCATTAACTAGATTGCACTCTTGCACAACATCTCCAGCAACTTCCCCCTTTACAAAAGGGGGATTGAGGGGGTTTTACCGATCGTTAAAATCCCCCCTTACCCCCCTTTGCGAAAGGGGGAGGCACGCTATTGTATGCTCTGAGTAATAACTAGGCTCTACTTGATGGGGAGCGTACCCGTATTTTGAGGCTGGTGTCAAGCGCGGGATGGCTTTGGTTCGTGCCGTCGATACTGACCCCGGCTCTCGGATCAACTGCAAGCTTGCTCTTCGCATGAATTCTACTATACTCTTGGACTAAGGGCGAGGGGACCGAATATTGACTCACGCCCCCGGCGATGCGAGAAGCGATCTGGGTATGGGAGGGGGATACCATGACGATTCAAACAGAGCACCACTATATCATGCGGGATAACGGCATCCTCAGCGGAGAGCCCATCATCATGGGCACACGGACCCCCGTACGCGCGATTGTCGAGCTTTGGCGCCTTGGGGTTAATCCGGAGGAAATTCCCCTACATCTGCCACACCTCACCCTTGCCCAAGTGTTCGATGCGCTCAGCTACTACGCTGACCATCGGGAGGAGATCCAGCAGTGCATCGAACGCAACAAAGTGCCCGACGACCTGACGCATCCGGCAGTCCGTACGGATGGCTAGCCCGCCCGCCAGGGTCTACCTTGACGAGGATGTGTCTGTGGTGGTCGCCGCGATATTACAGGCGCGCGGATTCGAGGCGCTGACCGCACGGGATGCTGGTTTACTTGGCCGGGCAGACTCCGAGCAATTGGAGTTCGTCGCAGAAGCCAGCCGCATCCTCCTCACCCACAACCGAGTTGACTTCGAACGCCTCCATCGAGGCTGGATTGAAGGTGGGAGGCAGCATTCTAGGCGCACGATGACCCACTTCTGTTTCCAGCAGAACCGAGAGGTCTGGTTCGCATGAGCACGCCACGGGTAGACGTGGTGTTTCCGTTGTTGGATGCCCGGGAGCATGGGCTGGAGTGCGTTCGTTCCTGGACCGGGAAACAAAGCATCGCGCGTGAAGCGTTCCGTCTAGTCATCGCTGCGGATGGATCCGACTCGGTCTTCGAAGCGGAGGTGCGGCGCGTTCTCGTCCGCACGACCGAATGATCAAATACCCCCGCGGGTTGGACCCCCAAAATCTCGTGGCACTTGCCTCGCGCGATACCGAGGCCGAGCTGGTGCTAGTCACCGAGCATCACTGCGCCGCCGACCCAAACTTGGTCCAGCAGGTGATCGAGTATTTCGACCGCAACCCCGGCATTGCAGGTGCGGGGCTATCGGTGCGCAACGTTGGAGCGGCCCGTCTCGCCCCGATGGAGCGCCGCTGGTTTACTGAGCACGCCCCCGGGAACTCCCTTGACAGCCAGTGGAATCTCCTGAAGACTTACGGATACGTTGTGCGCAGCTCGGCCCTCCGTGCCGCCGGCGGCATTCCCCACGAATTCGGTCTGTTCAACAACACGCTTCTCGGAGCACGATTGCACCAGATGGGATTGCGCGTCGCGACCATCCCCGATGCTGTAGTCACCCATCACAACAGCGAGGACTACGCCGACCACCAGCGGCGAATCCATACGCACATCTGCGACGAATGCCGCTACCGGCTGCTGAGCGACGCGACCTTCTGCGATGCCTACTTCGGCCATGCGCCGGAGTGGTCCGATCGCGCCGGATACCACGGTGCTCTCGATTGCTCGGCCGTGCTGGCGCTCGCCCGCGCGAGCGCCGTGGATCTCGCACACGGCTATGTGAGAGATAGCGGCCTCGCGGAGTTGGCCACAGGACTCGCTTGGGCATTATTCGGGTCGCGCTCGCGCCTGACGGTAGCGAAATGGGTAAACGCTTGGACGGAGCTGCGCACTTACGTGCTCGCCCAGTTCCCCGAGGCGGGATGGCGCGCATACATCCGTTCTTGGGAGACTCGCATCCGCGCGACGCGGATTGAGATGGCGCTCGCCCATCGCGACGGTCCGTCGGACCCCGTGATGCTCACCCACCTGCGCGGCATCGAGGAGATCCTCGAACATCAACGACTCGGCTTCCACGCCCTGGAGAGTTGGAACGGAGAAGCATTCCGGTGGGGAGCGCCGCTGGCTCGCCTGCGGGTCAGCCTGCCGCCGGGAGCCGGGGAAATCGTGCTCGACACACGTGAGCTACGCGGCCCGGTGGATCGCTACTTGCGCGGCGTATCGTGGGGCACGCGGGCAGTCCCGCGCCGGGACATCCGGGCGATCAGGGGAGAACTCCACTGCCGGCTCCGCGGCCCGAGCGGACCCCGGTGGCTCACCGTCGTGACGCGACCCTTGCCACCAGCACTGAATGGTCCGCGGGACTCGCGTCGGCTGGGCATTCCGCTGTTCGCGCTGCGGTCACGATGAGCTGGAGAGGTAAGGTCATTCTAGTCAACACCACTGATCGCGGCGGCGGAGCCGAACGGGTCGGGTGGCTCCTGCTTAAAGGACTTGAAGCCCGCGGGGTCGACGCCTGGATGGCGGTGGGCGACAAGAAGACAACCGATTCCCGAGTGATACCGTTCTGGGGCAGCCCACACTTCGACTACCGACCCTACGCAGGCGTGGTGGATCGAGCGCGTCGGCGACTCACGCTCGCAGCAGAACGTTGGCTGGGGCTCGAGGGTTTTGCGCATCCATACTCCACCCTGCTCCTCGAACTTACCGGGCAGCCGCCTCCGGACCTCGTGCTCGGCGTCAACCTGCACGGCGGATTTTTCGACCTGCGGGCGCTCGCGCCCCTCTCCAAACAGGTGCCAGTAGTGCTGCGCCCCGGCGACAGCTGGCTCGTCACCGGCCACTGCGCCTGCCCCGGCCAGTGCGATCGCTGGCTGCGCGGCTGCGGCCACTGCCCGGACCTCGAGCGCGAACCGGCCATCCCGCGCGACGCGACCGCCTTCAATTGGCGCCGCAAGCAGCGGATCTATGCCCACTCCGAGCTGCACGTGATCGCATTGTCCGAGTGGCAGTTGAAGCGCCTGAACCAATCGATGCTCGGGCCGTCTATCCGCTCGAGCCGCGTGATCCCTAACGGTGTCGATCCCGGAATCTTTCACCAGGGATCGCGCCGGGAGGCCCGAGATGCTCTCGGATTACCGCACCTCCGGCCGATTTTCCTCACCGTCGCGCACGGAGGCGTGTCTAACCGCTTCAAGGACTGGGCCACGCTTGAAGCCGCCGTACGCCGGCTCTCCGATGCGAATGTCGGACATGAGCCGCTGTTCGTGATTGTCGGCGGTCGCAAGCCACGCACCGAACAGTGGGGGTCGACCGAGGTCCGCCATGTCCCGTATCTCGATGTGCCAGCCGACCTCGCCGCGTACTATCGTGCCGCGGACCTGCTCGTTCACGCGACGCACGAGGAGAGCTTCTCCAACGTCGTTGCCGAGGCGATATCCGTGGGACTGCCCGTGGTAGCAAGCAGGGTCGCGGCGCTGCCCGAACTCGTCGATCACGAGCGTACCGGGCTCCTCGTCCCGCCCTATCGGCCGGACGCGCTGGCCGGGGCGATTGAGCAATTGCTCGCCGACCCTAGGCGCCGCGAAACCTTCAGCGCCGCCGCAGCCAAGCGAGCCCGCGTGTCTTGCGGGCTCGATCGCATGGTTGATGCGTACCTTGACTACTTCGCTCAGCTCGTCGCGGATCGCCTGCGGTGACTGAGTATGCCCGCTAACGGCCGTCGACCTCGTGTTGCGCGAGAGCGGCTGAAGCGGCTGTATACGTAGCATCATCCGAGAGGCTAACGCAAAGGAGTTCGTCACCATGAACATTCCGACAATCCGACATCAACTGCATGTAAATTTGAGGCTCCTCAGTAGAATCTATGGGTAGATTCTGGCACGGGTAAAGCGCCAAGCGTATGGTACAAAGCGATTTCAGCCGCATGATAGGTCCGAAAACCATACGCTTTTCTGGTCGTCCATTTCGCTTGGGTGGTCACACCCTCCACCACACCACTGGAAACCCGCCCCTTGGCACGGAACCAGTTCAACAACAGCTCACGATGACCGCGCAACATCCGGGCGACTTTCTTCATCGGCTCGATCTTCGAGCGCAGTGTTTGTGTGCACCATTGATCCAGAAACCGTCCCGCCCAATGCGCCGAGGTGTACGACCAGAAGAACTGGAAGTTCTCCTTCAGCAGATAGCTGCGGACGGTCTTCAGATTGTACTGCAACAGCGTGGCCAGTCGGGTCTCCTGCTTGTCGCTCAGATTCTCCGGCCGCTTGAGCACCAGCCAGCGGGTCTGGGTCAGTACCGGTTCATACCCCTTCGCCTTGAGCGCATTGGCCTCTTCGGCACGGACCTTATCAATGGCCTTGGTTCAGGTGCGCCATGATGTGAAAGCGGTCCAGCACATGGATGGCCTGCCCGGCCTTCTTGGCAATGACCTTCAGGGACGGCTTCCACATATCGCTGCAGATAAACTGCAACGCCTGACTGCGCTCCCGGCCCAACCAGTGGAAGGTCTGCAGCAGGGTCTTGACCGTGCGTTTCTCGCCCACCCACAGCAGCCGCTTGCGGTGGGCATCGATCTGATAGACCAGCGTCAAATACCGATGGCCACGCTGCCAGGCGATCTCATCCACCCCGATGGCACCGATACCAGAAAGATCTTGATGCGCCCGGCCCCAGTCGACGGCCATCTCCACAGCGCGGAATACCGAATCCCAACTCATGCGAAAAGCTTCTGCCACTTCCTTCCAGCACAGACGTTTGGCCCAGGAGGCCAGAAACCAGGCGTAGGCTTGGGTCAGATGCTGCTTACCCTCTGCCCAGGGCATCCGCTCCACCCGAACCCCACACGCTGGACAGTCCACGCGCCGCGGCGCATACACAAAGAACACCTTCATCCCCCACAACGGCACAAACTCAAAGCGGCGCACCGCCAGGGTGTCGTACCCCGGCCTGGGTCGATCACAGCCAGCGCAGATCGGCCGACTGTTCATCCGCGGGTGCAGGTCTACTTCCAGTGCCGGCACCGCCGCGTCTTCAACCCAACGCACGGTGCCGTACACAAAAGACTTGAATTTCTGGACACGATTGAGGATAGTCTTGATCTGCATCCCGCCTCCTTACTTTCTGATCGATGGTTGCTCGTAACTTCCATCTTCTCAGAATCAGGGTGCGGGATGCACTCTCTCACATGAGACTCCTCTCTCATCTCTCTATCCAGCAACACCACAAACTCCTACAGTTCTACCCACAGAGTCTGCGGACGAGCCGGATTATCGCATTGATCAGTTTGGTCATTGCCTTATCAGGGCTGAGCAGTCAGTAGGGGTCAGGCCTGCCTTATTGTCTTTTTAAAAGGCCGCCCTCTTCGCATCGTCTCACACAGGACCTGCACCGACGTCACGAGGTCCTGGTCCTTCTCCCTCTGGTCCACCAGATTTCTGACACCCCGGCTCAACGACCCGGGGTCTTGCCTCAGGGCTTGAGCCATCTCCCGGTTCTCAAGCCGCCGACCTCTCTTCCTACCCAGGCCATCACCCGTTTGATCCGCACCGCGCCCCGCTCCTTGCCCCGATCCATCACGGCCCCAGCCGACACACCACACTGTTTGAACACCCCCTTGCATATCTCTTCCCATGTCACGGCCACCGCTTGCGGCGGATCCTCGTTCTTTAACCGCCCCGTCACTTCCTGCACGAACGCATCATCTCCCAGATACCGCTGATCCACCACCTCGTACACATCCGCCCGATGTCCTTCTTTCACCCCTTCGCGCACACATCGCTGAGAGGCCCCCACCTCCTCCCCCACCGAGGCAGCACGTCCTCGACCGCCATCCACCCGGAGCCCTTCCCCCTGACAGACGCCCCGTGGCTGCTCCAGGCGTATCGGCTCGGATCTCGGACGAGTCGGCTTCCGCACCGGATTGAGATGACTGTATCGGATCACCTCCAGCACATATTACGGGGAGCACTAACTAGATTGCACTCTGGCACAACATCTCCAGCAACTTCCCCCTTTACAAAAGGGGGACTGAGGGGGTTTTACCGATCGTTCAAAACCCCCCTTACCCCCCTTTGCTAAAGGGGGAGGCCGGCTATTTTAGGCTCTGAGTAATAGCTGTCCTTCTCGCAGAGGATCGCTTGATGCCGGCCGTGAAACAGATATCCCACATCCCGGTATCGCTGGGTCCAGTCCCGCGTGTCACGGAAGAGAAGAGTGTGCAGGAAGGCGGACAACGGGGGTGGACCGACGTCGATCAGGTGGTGGACGTGAGTACTCATCAGACCATAGGCCTACAGGCGACAGTCACACCGCCATCGGGTGCCTTGAAGCAACTGCACGATATCGCCGCCGGTCGGCGTCATCCGACAAGATCCGTGGGCCGTGATTGCCCCGGCAGATCACAGGAGAAAGAGCGCCGGGACAATACGCTCGCGGTTTTCGTGCCATGGCCGATCATACGACGTACGACGGGAATCACCAAGAGGCAATAAGGCATGCCTGACCCCATTCCTGACCCCATTCTAAACTCGATTCTGCACGATCAGCGTTCCACAGGTCTGTCGACCTCTCCAACGGCGGGGCGCAGTATAGCCCATACTGGCCTGCTGCCCCCTCGCCCCCCTCACCGAACTCCCTGTGCCGACGGACGTGCTGGAACACGGGGCACGAATGGCGGTCGCCCGAGACCTTTTCGGGGCCTCGGTGAGCGCGACCACCGTCTCGAATACGACGGCTGTCCCGGCCGCTTCCCTGTAGGGTGTTGGCACCGCCCAGCAGGTTCCGGGATATCCACATCGTCCAACTCGCCGAGATGGAAGGGTTCATCGGTGTCCCCTTGATGAATTTTAAATACCCCTTCGGCGTGAGGAGCGGGTGCTAGAGTTTCCCTTGACATCCCTGTAATAATATTTCATCCTACTGAGTAGGCTTCAACTGAACAGGAGGTGACGCGATGCGTACCACCAAGACATGGACTATTTCGCTTCCCCCCAAGCTTGTCCGAGAGGCCGAGCGTACGGCTAAGGAGGAACACCGAACCAAGAGCGAACTGGTCCGGGAGGCCCTACGCCTGTACCTTGAAGACCAACAGTGGCGGACACTTCAGAGAAAGACAGCCCTCCAAGTACAGGCGCTCGGGATCAGAACGGAAGAGGACGTGGATCGACTCGTGCACGCAATCCGCAAATAATCCCTCCCTTCCATGCGGATTGTCCTTGACACCAATGTCCTGATCTCCGCCCTGGCCTTCCCGGGAAGCAAGCCGGATCAAATCCTTTCTCGCATCCGCCGACGAGCAAGCGAGCTGTTCATCTCCCCCTTCATCCTGTCCGAGCTCGACCGCGTTCTGCGAGAGAAATTCCGTTTCACGAACAAGGAGGTGGATGTTCGGGTCAATGCGATCCGTGCCATTGCCCATGTGATTACACCGATAGAGCGGATTACCATTGTGACAGCCAACGATGATGATAACCGCATCTTGGAGTGTGCTGCTGCGGCTCAAGCCGAGTTCCTGGTTACTGGTGATAAGGAGCATCTGCTACCTCTAGGATCCTACCATGGCATCAAGATCGTCAGTCCAGCTCAATACCTTGATCTCCTGACACAAGGTATCTAGGACACTACATCAGCGAGATCGCTTGGTTAATGGTGACCGGTGTTAGCGTGGCGAGATTTGGTGGTGCACACCGAGGACGAATGGCGATCACTTCCTAAGCAGGGACGGTTCTAGCAGACAGTGATGCGGAAGGGGTCTGGGCATGAGGAAGGCTGTCCATCACGGTCTCCTGAGCCACGCCAGTCGACCATCGGTCAGGCACCGCTTGCCCTGCCCTGGCGCGGGTAGGTCCGCGGCCTCGAGGTCGGCGTCCATCATGATCCTGACCAAGTCCCGGAACGTGACTGTGGGCTCCCACCCGAGCCGTCGCTTGGCCTCGGAGGGATCGGCCTGCAGAAGCGGGACCTCGGTCGGGTGGCGGTAGCGCGGATCCTCCGCCACGTAGTCCCGCCAGTCCAGGTTCACGTAGCCAAAGGCCTCCTCCACGAATTCCTGAACCGAATGCGTCTCTCCGGTCCCGAAGACCAGGTCACACGGTACCTCTTGTTGGAGCATCAGCCACATCCCCTCGACGTACTCCGGCGCAAACCCCCAATCGCGTCGGGCCTCAAGGTTGCCCAGGAACAGCTTTGTTTGGCGCCTCGTCGCCTCTCTCAGACAAAGGTTCCCCTTCTCCAGCGTCCTTGTTCTTTCCCTATAGCCCTGTTGCAGTTACCTCATGCCGAACCGAATACATGAAAGGGATCTGGCGTAATCAGAGGACTCCAGAAAGGCAGGAAGTGACGGGTCAATGTGAGTGGTCCGATGAGGGCGTTCACGTTTTGGAAGGCGGTGATCGTGGATCAGCACAGAAGGGTCTGGCCGATATTGCGGTGCTCATGGAGGTGTACCCTGGTCTGCGAGCCCAGGTGCCAGAAGAGGTTCTGCTGCACCCACCGATGCAGCGGTACAGTTGACTTTCATACACCTTCATCTTACACTAACAATCAAGGAGACTCTATCCATGCCCAAAACCGCAACATCTCCCAAAAAATATGGTGAGACAGGGACCTTTGCGAGGATCGTTCGTGCTAAGAGTATCATGCACGGCCAGCCGATCATCAAGGGCACACGTATCCCCGTCTCCCTGATCTTTGATTACCTGGCCGATGGTTACTCGATCAAAGACATTCTCGATCAGTTTCCTCATCTGACACCGGAAGATATCAACGAAGCTCTCCGTTATGGCTCGAACGCCCTTCAACGATAAGGCCTCTGCTTGCGCTTCTTGATCGATGAGTGCGTCTCGCCCACAACTGTTGCATTGCTCAGGGGCCTAGGCCACGACGTTCTGGATATTAAGGAGCTTGAACGCTTCGGAACTCAAGATTTCGAAATCTATCGTATCGCCTGTCAGCAAAAGCGTGTCATCGTCACAACCGACAAAGGCTTTCGTATGTTTGACCCCGCTCGATGCGGTGGGATCATCATCTCCACGATCCGGCCCAACACCCCCGTGCGATATGAACCCCGCCTTAAACATCTGCTCACCACTACCCATCTTGATGAATTAACCGGCGTACTGGTTCTCCTCGAGGAGAAGCGGCACCGATTGATCAAACGGCAACCTCACCGGTAGTTTCAATGTACTATCGCGCGGGTTACATCCATCGGTCAGGCACCGCGTCCCCTGCCCTGGCGCGAGTAGGCCTGCGGCCTCGAGGTCGGCGTCCATCATGATCCTGACCAAGTCCCGGAATGCGACGGTAGGTTCCCACCCGAGGCGTCGCTTGGCCTCGGAGGGATCGGCCTGCAGGAGCGGAACCTCTGTCGGGCGGCGGTAGCGCGGGTCCTCGGTGACGTAGTCCCGCCAGTCGAGGTTGACGTAGCCAAAGGCCTCCTCCACAAACTCCAGCACCGAATGGGTCTCACCGGTCCCGAAGACCAGGTCACACGGTGCTTCCTGCTGGAGCATCAGCCACATCCCCTCCACATACTCCGGCGCAAACCCCCAATCGCGTCGAGCATCGAGGTTACCCAGAAACAGCGTCTTCTGCCGTCCAGCGACGATGGCGGCCACAGCCCGCGTAATCTTCCGCGTGACAAAGGTCTCCCCCCGCCGGGGCGACTCATGGTTGAACATGATGCCGTTACAGGCGAAGAGGCCGTACCCTTCGCGGTAATTGCGCACCATCCAGTAAGCGTACAGCTTGGCGATCGCATACGGGCTGCGCGGCTGAAAGCGGCTCTGCTCGTTCTGGGGCGCCGGAGCATCGCCGAACATCTCGCTGCTGGAGGCTTGGTAGATCCGGCACCCCACCCCACTCTTCCGGATCGCCTCCAGTAAGCGGACTGTGCCCAACCCGGTGATGTCGCCCGTGTAGTCCGGCATGTCGAAGCTCACGCGTACATGGCTCTGCGCCCCCAGGTGATAGACCTCATCCGGCCGGACCTCATAGAAGAGGTTTGTGAGTTGGCTCGAATCGGAGAGATCACCATAGTGCAGGATGAGCCGGGTCTCAGGGTCATGCGGATCCTGGTAGAGATGCTCGATCCGCTGCGTATGGAAGGTGCTGGCCCGCCGGATCAGCCCGTGGACTGTGTAGCCCTTTGCGAGCAGCAGCTCGGTCAGGTACGAGCCATCTTGCCCGGTGATCCCCGTGATGAGCGCGATCGTCATGTGGGTGCTCCTCGTTACGCGTCCGATGGAGCCGCCCGCAGTAGATTCCTGAGTCCTACTCGGTCAGGACTGGCCCCCGTCTCCCGTAGGCGGGACCATCCGGTTGCTACAGCGTATAGCCGACGTTCCTGGCATCATCGTATCGGGAACCGTGAGCCTAAATCGGGTCACGGACGTTTGAGAATGTCGTGGGTTCCGATTCGACGGAGAAGGTACGCCGTCCCCGTAATCTGAAACGTGAAGCGGTATCCCTCGGCGATCCTTCCTTCCCAGATATCCGGGTACCCTCGCATCTTTTCCACGTGGAGCGAGGGATGAGCCGGGTTTTGGAGGAGCAGGGCGAGCTGCTTTTCCGCTCTCCCCTTCAGAGAGAGTGGCAGTCTGGTGAACTCCTTTTTGAAGCGCTCGGTTCGGGCGAGGATCACGAGCGGAGATCCCGCAGGAGATCTTCAATTCGCTCAAAGCTCTTCGCCCCACCTGCTCTGATCTCGGCCTCTGCCTCCCGCTCAACTTTCTGCCACTCCTCCGTCCACCAGTAGAGCTGTTCAGGGTCGATGAGCCCCACCCTCGCGGCGACCCTGGCCTCTGCAAGCGTCAGCCCCTTGGCCTGCATGAGATTCTTCTGGATCCGCTCGATCTTCGCCTGGGCGCCGGCAAGGAGGCGCTGCTCTCTAAGTGAGAGCTTCAGGGCTGGGGCCTTCTCCGCAAGCTGTTTGGGCGTCAGCACAATCTTTCGCCCCTCGACTTCGGCTTCCAGGTAGTCCCTCACCTGAAGCTGTAACCTCTCGAACACTTCCTTCGGAATGGTGATCTGGTGCTTCGGGCCGATCCGGGTTAACGCCATCGCTTGCCTCCGGTGAATGGGCAGGAGAAATGAGGTCACGACAATCGTACTTACTTCCTTATTCTAAGAAAGTATAGCACGCGACATGAGCTGCGGCAATTCAGATGGTCTTCGTCGTAATCGGAGGGGCAGCCCCCTCTCAACCGTAGTGCAGAACGACGCGGGTCTCAGGGTCGTGCGGATCCTGGTAGAGATGCTCGATCCGCTCCGTATGGAAGGTACTGGCCCGCCGGATCAGCCCGTGGACTGTGTAGCCCTTCGCAAGCAGCAGCTCGGCCAGGTAGGAGCCGTCCTGCCCGGTGATGCCGGTGATGAGGGCGGTCTTCATTCTGGGTCTCCTCGTTGCGCGTGCAATGGAGTCGCCCGCGGTAGCTCCCTGCATCCTCCTCGTGCAGGGCTGGCCCCTTCGCCGGCAGGCGGGACCATCCGGTTGCTACAGCGTGCCTGAAGGAGACCCCGATGTCAAGACAACCGATGGCCGCCCACTTCCGGCTCAACTGGAAGACAGTCGCGGTCATCGTCGAAGGAGCGGTTCTATGACAATGCCATGGCCGAAAGTTTTATGAAAACCTTAAAAATCGAAGAAGTGTATCTCTCGGGGTACCGGACGCTGGACGATGTCCAGACCAGACTCCCGTATTTTATCGAACAGGTGTATAATCATAAGCGACTGCATTCAGCCTTGGGCTACCGACCGCCGGAGGAATTTGAAGCGTTCTGGACGGCCGCCCAGATTAACCAAGACCCCTGTCGAGGGACTCTCACCTAAACCGTCCAAACTTAAGGGTGCAGTCCATAACTATGGTACAATTTACGTAGCTATCGGATCAGAAAGGAGGACTTACATTTCAATGATTGAAAAGGTGAAAATCTCTAAGTTCAAAGCGAGCTGCCTCACGCTCTTGGATAAAGTAAAGAAAACAGGACGGCCCATCCTGGTAACACGCCGGGGTGAACCCATGGCTCAGGTAATCCCACCTCCTCCTCCGGAAAAACAGGCATCCTGGTTGGGCGCATTTCAATCCACGGGGAAGATTGTGGGAGATATCACTTCGCCCGCACTACCCATATCCTTCTCTGGGCTCTTTTAGAGCCCGCTCGTCTGAGTAAACGTGTCGCCACAGCCCTTCAGGATCCGGCCAATGAGCTATGGGTCTCACCCATCAGCACCTGGGAAATGATCCTCCTTGCCGAAAAGGGGCGCGTCATCCTGGAACCGGATCCAGCCACCTGGATCCGCAAGGTCTATAGGACCATTGCCTTTCAGGAGGCCGTACTGAATCATGAAGTCGCCATTCAAAGCCGATCAGTCGATCTTCCCTACCAGGATCCGGCTGATCGTTTTCTTATTGCCTCAGCTCGGGTCTATGATCTGACGCTGGTTACAGCGGATGACCGCTTGTTACATTTCAAACAGGCATCTATTCTCCCCAATAGATAACCCATGGGAAGGGACGGCTTCATTGGGAAGTTACGAGTGTCTGTCCCTATTTACCTGTCCCTATTTACCGGCAATTCAGATGGTCTTCGTCGTAATCGGAGAGGCAGTCTCCTCTCAACCATAGTGCAGGACGAGACGGGCCTGCGGGTCGTGTGGATCCTGGTAGACATGCTCGATCCGCTCCGTATGGAACGTACTGGCCCGCCGGATCAGCCCGTGGACTGTGTAGCCCTTCGCGAGCAGCAGCTCGGTCAGGTACGAGCCGTCTTGGCCGGTGATGCCCGTGATGAGGGCGGTTGTCATATAGGGTCTCCTTGTTAGGCCTCTTCTCTCTCGACGTCGGATGCCGCCAATAGCCGGGAGGGTCTACGCTATCCGGTACGACAATCCGTTCCCTACAGCGTATAACCGGCCTTCATGGCGTCATCGTGAAACATCTTGACGGTGTCGAGTGAGTACTCATGCAGATCCTTGCCAATGAGGTGCGATTTCTTCAAAAGATCTTGTGTCACGGTAATGATATGGCAGCCAATGACGTCGGCTTGAATGATATTGAGCAGTTCACGGGGGCTGGCCCAGATCAATTCAACAGCAAGGGGCAAGCCAACATAGCCGAGTCCGACTACCGCGATGGTTGTTTCAGTCATTCTTCACGTCCCTATAATTAATTCGGCATAAATCCGATGGAGCGGACTGGATCCAGTCCGCAATACTGGTGAATTTCTTCAAGCTCAGCAAACGATCTAACCGCCCCCATGCCTGCGCCACACCGTAAGCTCGAAACAACCGAAACAGGATCCCACCCCCAGCAATGTTAGGGCTATCCAGGTCAAGATCGTAGGGATGCACACACAACATCCCGCAAAGACCCTGCCGCTCTTTCTGTTTCAACATTGCCAAAGTTATCCAGGCCGGAAAAGCACGGAAATAAAGACCGCCGGCGACGGGAACACAGAGTGGCCCAAAATTCAAACCGGATGCTGGGATTTCAAGAATCTGCCGCCCACCAGGCAAATCAATCAGTAATGGTCTCCCGTTTCGCCGGAGCTCATCCGCCCCAAATGTCGGGAAAAAACTACTGTCGTAACTCAGCCCTTCCTCGGCAAGGATGGACATCACCCACTCTTGATTATCCGGAGTTACTGACCATTTTGTGGCGCGATAGCCCAAAATGGGTTTCCCGCAAAGGTCGGCAAGGATATTAAGGGAATCACGCAGGTCTTGTCTAAATTCTTCCCTACTTGCTATCCGCCTAATCACTCTGTGTTCATAGGAGTGGGATGCCACTTCGTGGCCGAGTTCGGCACACCGCCTGACCAATCCCGGAAAATCTTTCGCAAAGCGCCCGGTGAAAAAGAATGTGGCCTTCTGATTATGTTTTCCCAACGAATCAAAGAGCCGCTCGACGATAATATGATCTCGGGGGGCGATCCCCTCCCAGCCGCTCATTCCTCGATAGCGATATCCTTCGTACCAATGCTCCACATCGAAGGTAAGAAAATGTTTGTGCTGAATGTTCATGGAATGTACCGCCTGATTTTTGGACCGAGAATGCGCTGAATACGGCCCGGCAGCACCGACCAGACCCTGGCGAACATCACTGCCTTGTTGCCGCGATAGAGATCCGTAGATGCCGATGAAACCCGAACACCCTTCTCGTATGAATGATAGTTCAACGGAACTTCCGTCGCCCCCCATTGTTGCTTGAACTTGTATGTACCTGAATCCCGCTTGCTGCGGCCAAAATCAAAACGGCGCATTCCGGCGGCCATGGCCCGTTGCAACGCCTCCCAATACAAAATCATATTGGGATTCAGATGTCTGAACTCAACCAGACTGGAAGCAATCGGGTCTATCCAGGTATCGCCGAATTTAAGCACCAACATCGCCGCAATCGCGCGCCCTTGCAGGCGAACCGTCAGGACATCCGCATCATCCCCGAAGGATGATAGTATCTCGTCCACAAAAGCCCGCGGATGAACCGGCGTGCCCAGCCGTCCCATGTTATCCGCGTAAACCTCGTACAAGTCAGGTGCTTGCTCACGGCCCCACTGAACTTCAAGCCCCGCTTTTTCAGCCTTGCGCACTTGATTGCGCACCTTGTCGCCGATCATTTTCCAAAACAGATCACGGCTATCGGGAAGCTCCAGGATCAAGGTAACTTCTTCTGAAGAGAAAACGTCCCCTGGGTGACATAACTCCCTGACTTCTACTCGATGAATTCCTTTGTCTGTAAGAAAGGACAGCGCAGCCTTCATTACAAGAACCGGATCGGAGTCGTTGGCAACCAAGAGCCCCCCATAATTACAATAAGGGACAGAGACGGCGCTGCGCCCACCAACGCCGGGAACAAGAGCCAACGGCAGAATACCAACCCATTCCGATTCACGAACAATCGCAAGATAGAATGTCATCAGCCCATACGAATTACGTATGACATCGCGCCAGTGGTAGAGGTGACAGTAATTGCCATTGTTCTTTTGTACGAACGCATTCCAGTTATCAATGGAATCTGCATGACAGTCCACAACCTGATAGTTTTGCAAACCGTCCCCTTCAATTTCTATCTGGATATTTTTGCCACACTGCAGCCAAAAATAACCTTGGCAGTATTGGGACGCGGGTAACAAGCCGCTCAAGATTAGAAAGAATCGGGTAAAGCCATTTTTTCCAGCGAGTGGGCGTTCCGATGATTAAGGATTGGCTGATCAGGAGGTACGCAATATTTCCGCCAGTGAAGAAAGCGACTTCCCTGAACCCCGATTCAAGGAAAGGACGCAGCTGGTCTTTATAACTTAACGCTTCTTCGTCTTTTTGAAATCGACTATCGAAACGGTACCAAACCATTCGGAGTGCGTTGAACCATGTATCCTTATTGGGCTCGACAAATACAAAATGCCCTCCCGGCTTTAATAACCGATAAACCTCTCGGATTGTTTCCCCAAGACAAGGGATAACATGATGCAACCCTCCGAATATATAAACCACATCGAATGAGGCCTGGGCCAGTTTCGTATCGTGTATGCTGGTAGCGACACATTCTCGATGCCATTTCTCTCGGTACATTTCAGCGTTCCGCTCAGATATATCCAAGCCGGTAACTATTGCACCTTTCGAGATTAAATATTCCGTCTCGATTCCCGATGCGCACATGGCATCGAGTACAACCTTGCCCTGCAAATCGAAATCAAAAAGTTTGCTTCGGATAAATTCTGTACGGTACAACTGGCTATACTGATCCCCATGATGCCTCACATGCTCTTGGGCCTCATTATTGTATCGCTTTTTTTGATACTCAATTGAATTCTGCTGTGACTCGGACAGTTCACTTTTTTCAGTCGGCATCTGCTGTTTTCCCATTGCTTACCTCTTTTATTATTCAACCCTTGGGGGAGCGATCAATCTGGTATTTTTTCACCACGCCGCCTTTAACTCAATTTGACTTCTGCGCAACATAAAGATTATTCAGCCCCCACATAAATTTTACCTGCTTGGTAAATTTAAGGGGAGGGGCATTCAAGTAACCCATGATTTCATTGAACGGCATGCAGTACTGCTCGTCTTCCTCCATACCGCGCTCGCTGTCCATATCCTTCTTCCCGATGACCGCATAAGAGAAATGCCGCCATAGATGTCCAACCGTCTGCGTAACGGGTTCGCCTTCGGTCATGAGCAGATTTCCGCCGGGCTTTAACACCCTCGCAATTTCCACAAATTCTTTCACGCGCACGTTTTCCGGAATATGCCCCCCGACCGCGATCAAAGTGACCGTGTCAAAGGTATTGTCCGCATACGGCAAGTGGGTCATATCCTGATGTACCCGTTCAACGCCGCCGTAGGCGTAGACATCAATCCCGACACTCTCCGGATGATCGCACCAGTTTTTGATAAACAGGTTGTCCTTTCCACAGCCGATGTCGAGAACTTTGCCCTTGGCATGCATGGCGACGATTTCAAATCGTTCATCGCGCAATGAAGTCAGACCGAAGGAACGTTCCTCCGGCACGAATAAAGCTCTTATTGGGAAAAACAGCGCATCCAAAATTCTCTGTGGAAGTCCACGGACTGACTGTTTCATTGAATGTGCTCCCCCCGACGAATGGCAACCACCTGATCAACCAAAATGCCAAACAGAAAAAAATGAACCGATGCCAATAAAGCGATCAATCCGCGAAGGCTCGATTCACCCACCGTATAGTAGCTGTTGATGGTAAATCCGGCCCCGATCAGAAACGTGGCGAGGCTTATCGGCAAGAATACTCGCAACGGGGCAAACAAGGTGACGATGCGGATAATCAGCATGATGGTATTGAAACCATCCGCCACGGACACCGTGCTTTTCCCTGCGCGCCTGGCCACCTCGATCGGAATGTGCTTGACCGTGTAGCCGCCCTTGAACGCCGCAATGGTCGCGGTGGTTGAAAATGAAAAACCATTGGGCAGCAACGGCAGGAAACGCAGGGCCATTTCGCGATCCACCGCACGGCAGCCGGAATTCAGATCCGGTATCTTCCGCCCGGTCAGGCGGTTGGCCAGCCAACCGAGGAATATCTTTCCAGGCTTGCGCATCAGCGGGGAGCCCGCCGTCCCCTTTCGGGCGCCCACAACCATGTCGTAGGTTTGGCGTTCGGCCACCAAGCGAAAAATGTCATTCGCGTCATGCTGCCCGTCCGCATCAATGAAAACGACGGTCCGCCCGGCAGCCGCGCGGATGCCGGTTTTCAAAGCCGCCCCATAGCCTTTGTTGTACGGGTGCCTGACAACATTCGCCCCTGCGGCTTCGGCAACATCCCCCGTGCCGTCGGTAGAGCCGTCGCAAACGACGATGACTTCACTCTCGCAAGGAAGCGTTTGCAAGACCGCTTTGACCTTGGCAACCACAGAGGAAATATTCGCGGCTTCCTGGTATGCCGGAATGATGATGCTAACGGATTCTTTTATGGTTTTCACTGATACCTGCCTTTCTAAGCAATCATGAATATCTTCGCTTCGCCGGCGATCTCTGATACAGGCCTCAAACCACATTCGATGAGCACTTGGGCGCATACTGGATTAACGTAGATAACATAAATCGGCCGACGGGATGCACGGAATGACAGGAGCAAATTCAGCATGACTGCGCGAACCAGCTCGCATCCAAAAGGGTTATATAGGAAAACAACATTGATGTCGGCCGGCGGGATGTATTGGGTTGCGTCCTCGTTGCACACGATGCATTGGTCACGCATGAAAAGGGTAGGGTTCCCATCAAGGTTATGTGATGTGATTTTACATAGCGCCGGATCCAGCTCCACGCCAATGACGCGTCTAAAACCAGCCATCAAAGCCATGAGCATGACTCTGCCCTTCCCTGAGCCAAAATCCAGAAAAGCACTCTGTTCAGGCTGAACACCGAGCCGTGATAGTTCGTCAAAGCATTGATTAACAATCCACGGGTTGGCGCCTTGACATGGCGCGCGGTAGTTATCAAGATACTGGCCTGCCAAGACGTAATCAGCCATTTCAGGTTTTGTGTCTGTTCCATACTTAAGATCAAATCCTACCTCGTGAGACAAATAACGCACGGTATTCAACAAACCGCGCCGCCTGATTGATCGGAGCACTAACTCAAGCTTTCCCATCTCAATTTCTTTTCCATGCAATGGGAATGAGCAGGATCAGCTGTGCCATCATGGAGAAAACCAGTCCATCGAGTAATGAGATCGTTATCGCCATGTCGGAAGAAACACCCTGCCGGTGCAGAAGGCCGATATATACAGCCTCCCTCGTTCCAAGCCCGCCGACTGACAGCGGGAGCAGAGACACAAGGGACGAAGACGCATAGGCCAAACCAAGATATAGCCCGGAAACGGACACTTCCAAAGCCAGCCCCAAGAACCACAGTTGGACAAACGACAGGATTAGGATCGCAAGTGAGAATGGAAAGAAAAGGGATGCCGCCAATCTTCCAAGCCGGGCCAATCCTTCGCCTAAAGACGACAGGTCATTATATGCAGGATGCTTCCAAGGAAACAACCCCATCACACGACTACCCAATCTGCTCAATCCCCCTATATTTATCAGACAGACATACAGCACAACCACCAAGGCTAAGAACACTACGAGCGTTAAACCCCTGGTCTCAACACCGAAAATCATGAAATAGAAAACTCCGGCTACGCTGGCCATCAACAAAACCGAAAAATCAACCAGCCTCTCCATCAAAACAACACCCCATGCCAAGCGGGCGCTCAATCCAAAGCGCGTCAAATACATTACCTTGGAAAACTCTCCAATTCTCGCAGGTGTAACCATGCCATAAAACGCCGGTTCAATCACGCTCTGATATACATCTCTGAACGCCACACGATAGCCAAGGCGATATAAAAACCAACGCAAGCGAACAACCTTCAGCAAAACAGCAATAAAAAATACGACGAAATACCCAACGACATAAACCGGCCGAATTTCCTTCAGAAGCTTCCATACCGTAATCCAGTTAATTTGGAATACAATCCAGATGAAGAGCAGAATCCCGATAAGTCGGAGCCAGCGAAACGAAGTCTTAGCCACCGGCGTCTCTCCGCGCTGGAATATTACACATCAATGCAGACTTCATGCTTTCCATTCTAGTACCATGTAACAGTTAGTATTTCGTATTTAGCCAACCTATGGCATACTGGCGGAAACCTCACAATGGAGGCCGCCATGTCGCCGAGATACCGCGTGACCCTTACAGAGCAAGAGCGCAGGGAGCTGGATGCCGTAACGAAACGTGGCAAGACGCAGGCGAGGAAAGTCATACATGCGCGAGCACTGTTGTTGTGTGACGCCGGAGAATGCGGCCCGGCCTGGACGGTTGCCGATACAGCGGAAGCCCTTGGGATCAGCAGCCGATCGATCGAGCACCTCAAGAAACGCGTTGTAGAAGATGGACTTGATGCCGCGCTTGAACGAAAACCACGGGAGAAGCCGCCGCGGGAAGTCACGTTTGATGGGGCGTTTGAGGCACGATTGATCGCCCTGGCCTGCGCCGAGGCCCCGGAGGGGCATCGGCGATGGACGGTCAGGCTCCTTGCCGACAAGGTCGTCGAATTGAACTTTGTTGCGTCCGTATCACACATGACCGTACAGCGAGCGTTAAAAAAAACGCACTGCAGCCTCATCGCAGCAAGTACTGGAAAATCCCTCCGGAAGGGAGCGCGGCGTTCGTAGCCAATATGGAGGACGTGCTGGCGGTGTATCACCTGCCGTACGATCCTGACTATCCGGTGGTGTGCATGGATGAGTCCTGCAAGCAGATGATCGGCGAAGTGCACCAGCCGATCCCCTGCGCACCTAGACGCCCGGCACGCATTGACGACGAATATGTCAGGAACGGCGTGGCCGAGATATTTATGGCAGTCGAGCCGCTTGCCGGCAAAAGACATGTGGCGGTCACGACGGAGCCTGTCAACGACTTTGAGACACTGACCGTAGGCATTTAGTGTGCGACTCTCTTTGTCAGTGGGCTCACCTCGGTCTGCAAGAAGTTCATGGAACCCGCGATGCGTAGGTCGGCCTGCGTGACGATCGTCGATCCTGTGACAACCGGGAGATCCCTTTTCGGCTTTGGCGGATTGATCCATGCCTGTTGGGGTATTTCCTGATGAGTGGGCGGGTTGCGCACGAATCTCTCCGGATGGAGGGCGAAGGCCTTATCCAACGTCCTCTGCCGGGCTGCGAGGATCACCGGGGCCCGACCGTAGTGGACGGCCTCCGGGGTCATCATGCCGATTCCCGAATGATGGTGTTCGGTGTTGTACCAGTCGATAAGCCTGCCGCAGCACCCCCGCCCATCCTGGAGGGAGCCGAAGCGGTCCGGGAAACCCGGAAGGTACTTTAGGGTCTTGAACTGAGATTCGGAGTACGGGTTGTCATTGGAGGTATGCGGCCGCGAGAGCGACTTGGTGATCCCGAGGTCCGCCAGCAGCAAGGCGACGGGCTGGCTGGTCATCGAGGGGCCGCGGTCCGAGTGCGTCGTGAGCTGCCCCGGCTCGATCCCCTGGCGGCGGCAGGTCTCCTCGATGAGATGTGTGGCCAAGGCGGCGCTCTCCCTGGTGGCCAGCAGCCAGCCGGGGATGTAACGGCTGAAGATGTCCAGGAGCACGTAGAGGTAGTAGTAGGTCCATTTCACCGGTCCGAGCAGCTTGGTAATATCCCAGGACCAGACCTGGTTCGGGGCGGTCGCCAGCAGCTCGGGCTTCTGGTAGACCGGATGGCGCAGCTGATCGCGGCGTTCCCGCACTTCCTGGTTCTCCTCGAGAATCCGGTACAAGGTCCGCTCCGAGCACAGATAGCGGTATTCATCGAGGAGCCGGGTGTAGACCTGAGCCGGGGCAAGATCGGCGAATCGCGGCTCGTGCAGCACCGCCAGGGCGGTCTGGCGCTCCGACGGCGTGAGCGCTCGCGGCGGGCTGCGCCGTGCGGTGCGCACCGGCTGCGGCCGCTGCCTCCGGTAGAAGCTTGCGCGAGCCAGTCCCATCGCCGCGCAGGTCGGGGCGACGCCCAGCCGATCTTTCACAGTGGCGACGGTCTGCATCATGGCTTCTCGTCGCTTTCGGGAAGCGCGATCCCCAGGATCAGTGAGACTTTTTTTTGGAGATCCACCAGGGCCTCGGCCCGCTCGAGCCGAGCTTGCAACCTCCGCGTCTCGCGCTCGAGCTCGACAATCTTCCGGTCCCGCGGGTCGGGAGGGACGACCTTGGGTCCGCGCTTCTTCGGCGCCAGCCCCGCGATCTCGCCCCGCTCGCGTGCCGCCCGCCATACTGTCAGGTGGGAGCTGTACAACCCTTCCCGCCGCAGCAAGGCGCCGATCTCCCCAGTCCCGCAGGCCTCCGCCTCCTTGAGAATCCTGCGCTTGTACTCCGCGCTGAACCGCCGCCGGGCTGCCTTCTCCGTCACCTCCACCTCCGGTGCGATAACCGCTGCGCTCAACTCACTCATTTACCCAACTCTTTCCCAGCCCTCTTCTACATTAAACTCCAGGGGGGTCACTGTCTCACTCATGTTGGCAGAGAGGGCGGCGCATCGCACCTCGAAGGATTGGGCGAGGCAGATCCAGCAGATGCTTGATGTACGGTATCCGCACGCCATCAAGGTACGGCTGATTTTGGATAACTTGAACACTCACCGCATTGCCTCACTCTATGACGCCTTTCCACCAGAGGATGCCAGGAGGCTGGCGGCGCGACTTGAGATCCATTACACGCCCAAACATGGGAGCTGGCTGAATATGGCTGAGATTGAACTCAGCGTCCTCAAAGGACAGTGCCTTGATCGTCGTATTCCCGACATGGCCACCATGCAGGCAGAGGTAGCCGCCTGGACAACAGACCGAAACAACCGCACACGGACAATCAATTGGCAATTCACTACGGCGGACGCTCGGATCAAGCTGAAACGTCTTTATCCGCAACTGTAAACGTTACATAGTACTAGGCTGAACACCCGATAGTTAAGTACTCTGGGATCGCCAGAAATTGGTAGATTGTCGCTTTTTGTTCTTAATGTGTACACAGAAGTCTGCTGTTTGCGATAGTTCAAAGGCAGCATGACTGTGTTGCGGCCGGTAATTGTAGTACTGGTGAAAACTAGGCTTCCATCTTTATCCAATACTTCAAGCTTTAAAGGACTACTGCCGTGGCTCGGTCCCGGTTCCAAATCAAGCACAACATTAGCTACTCCGTCATTGTTGCCCCCCGTCAGAAGGAGTTCGGTGGAGCGACCCGCCCAGCGAAAATGCTCTCCACCAAAGTTTTCATAGGCCTCCCAACCCTGCCCCAAGTGAAGGGCAACACTAGGCGTGAATCCGTCTTCGGCTTTCTTGGGATTGTCCTTGACGATGTCCTCAGTTGCATTAAAGAAAGTCATTGCCCTGTCGTCATATATTCGATCCGACCAGCCAACCGCAAAAACTCGATACAGCAATACTCTGTCATCATGAGGGAGCAAACTGTTTCCCTTTGCC
Organism: Candidatus Methylomirabilis limnetica; assembly: GCF_003044035.1. Lineage (NCBI taxonomy): Bacteria > Methylomirabilota (SeqCode) > Methylomirabilia (SeqCode) > Methylomirabilales (SeqCode) > Methylomirabilaceae (SeqCode) > Methylomirabilis (SeqCode) > Candidatus Methylomirabilis limnetica. The sequence continues at coordinate 67,912 of NZ_NVQC01000013.1, read as the reverse complement.
CCAGATCGAATAACCAGTGGCTGCTCGGCACTCACAACCCGCTTAGATGGAATCCATTTGCAATACACGCCACCACCGTCCAACGTGAACTTGCTGAGAACCTCCTTCCCAGCCGCAGACACGACCATATTGATGGCCCCTTCTGCACTTGGGCCTTTCTGAAAGCAGATTCTGAGGTAGTTATCCCGCATCTCATCAGCCGAACTAGGACGAATGACATAGATGCCAAGATTGTCATTTTTTCTATGCCCCATCCACCGGAACACAGTATTTTTCAAAACAGGATCAGCAGAAAACCGCTCGGGGTCGAACCATGTGCGGATCATCAGGTAATTTTTCGCTATGGCGCGCTTGATGGCAAGGCCACCTATTTCAGCTACTGTTTCGGTGAATTGAGCACCAGTAATGTCTGATTCGCGCCCGGACGGGACAATAAAGTAATCTGCAAATCGTGGATCACGTATCGTCTCTACACCATGTGCCTTCAGCGTTTGCCGCACTGAAACTCCATCACCTCCAGTTAGCTCAACAAACGACTTCTGCAATAAAGTACGGTCAAGTTGAAGCAAGCTCGTGTAGCGCTCCGCGTTCTGGTTATACGGACGGCGATAAATCCCGTACGCCATGTACAAGTCAGAACCAAAGTTAGCCAGGATGATAGTGGCACAAAGCAATTTAATAGCGCGCGACTTCGTGTGAAACACGTAACCAACGATGCCAATCACGAAGATGAATTGATGGATGTATAGAAATTTGTAGAGGTAATAACTATCAACGATGAAGTATCTGAACACAAAATACGCCACAATCCAAAAAAGACCGAATATCAGGAAAAATCCAGAATTTTTCAGAGTTTTCGTTTTGAAATAACTAACCAACAGTATTCCTGCTATCAAAGACGAGAGCAGGATAAACACCAAGTAAGCGGTCTTACCGAGAATACTTCCAACAAATATTGACCCTTCCATGGGGGAAGGTATCAGCCCAAGAAAAAGCGGAACAATCAGCCAGCAATGGGTGAAACTCCATGCACGGTACTGCCCATCCTGTCTCAGCCTGTATCCCTCGGTTACATACCACAACCCTGTCAGTGCAATCATAACTACGAGTGCAAAAACGAGAATGGTTATGTACAGAATGCGCGGATTTCTTTCAATTGCCGATCGAATGACTGTAACGCGGCTACGAAACGATTCCAGAGATGATAACCAGTAGACCAATAACGGCAAACCAAGGATCGCCAGCGGGTGGGGGTAAGAGAATGCAATTGCACCTACGATTAACCCACCGAAAATCGGTTTATGTTTAATGTCCAGATTGGCATCATCTTTGGCTAGCACCAGATAAAGCAGTGCCGGTATCAGTGCTCCATACATCAATGAACCCACATGCCCGGCAAAAAAAATTGTTAAGTAAAAAGTGCTGCTCGCTGAAATCACTGATGCCGCCGCCGAAGCTGCAGGTGTCATGGAGAAAGCATGCCTGGACAGATAGAAAATACCAACCGTTATTAGAATCAAATTAAGGATTGCTTGTATCAACAGCACATCAATCCCATGGTATTCATCAAAAAGAACGGACCAGAAGGCAAGGCTGCTGTATTGGAAACGAAATCCATCGCCGGCGTACCACGCCTTGTACGAATCAGCCTCCCGCGCCTTTTTTGCCAACGTGCCTGTAACCTTGGCAAAGTCATACCAAGACCTATCTCCGATAATTTCTCCCATATCGAATGAGTGCGTATCAGCTATCAGATTAGTAACATAGGCATCCCTCCCATTGAGGCCATCCTCCATGTCGTAATTTCCAGAATGCCAATAAGCTCCCCAGCCTGAAAATAAATACGGCCAAGCAGCCAAGAGAACAACGACTAAACTGGCTGCCACAGGGTATGAAAACCTACCCGGGATGCGGGTAACCGTCTTGCTTGAGGGATGTGCTGTCACTCTGGTTCCTGCCCAGAACTTTAAACCACGCGCTAGTAGACTTAGTGCTGCCAAAATAAATGGCAATGCCACCGTGAACACAGTAGCGATAAACGCAGAATTAAATTGCATGTACAAAACATAAAACGCAATCAATATATAGGCGTAGCCAATATGTAATACGAGTCTTTTTGAATTGTCGTTTGCACGAAACGTAAATACCAGAAGTGCCCCGGACAGCCCACAAGTGAGCAGCATTCCTAATAGAACTAGTATTATTTTCATGGAACTATCACAGCTTTCTCAGCCACTCTCTTTGTCTATGATCGATGAGACACCGACTCCTCGGAAATTAGTATAGGGGGGCGAGGAGAGAAGGGAAACATGAGTAAGACTAGGGATGACGACGGGAGCTGAGGCGACTGTAGAGAAGTTGAGCGCGCGGCGCGGCGAGGGCTTGCCGGCGGGCGCGGCGTCGCTGACGCCGGTACCTGATCCGGAGGTGGCGGCGAAGCCCACGCGGTGGCGGTTTACGGTCGAGTACAAGCTCAGGATCCTGCGTGAGCTATATTCAAAAGGTGTGCAAATAGAGGAAAGGCGGTGTACCCTCTCGGGTGATCTACGAACCCACCGGGCTGACACCCGGTCAGTGAGAGGAGAACACCGCCATGCCGAAGCAGACCACAGAATCAACCGCGGAGTCAAGGGTAACATGGAACGACCTGGAAACGTGCCTGCGAAGCAAGATGCGCGAGTGGCTGCAAGAGCTGCTTGAAGCGGAAATGGACGAGTTGCTGGGCCGCCGTAAGTCGGAGCGGCGCCAGGCTGTGGATGCTGCGCCAGGTTACCGCAGCGGACACGGCAAGCCCCGACGGCTGACGTTGTGTAACGGCACAGTCACGCTCCGACGACCTAGGGTCCGAGGACTGCAGCCGCGGTTTGAGAGCCGTCTGCTGCCCCTGTTCGCGCGGCGGACACCGGAGGTCAACGCGCTGCTGCCTGAGCTGTACCTGCACGGCCTCGCCCTGGGCGACTTCGATCTGGCGCTGCGGGGCCTGCTCGGGGAGGAGGCGCCGCTCTCGGCCACGACGGTGGCACGGCTGAAGGCGCAGTGGGACGCCGAGCGGCAGCAATGGGCGAGCCGCAGCCTCGCAGACCTGCAGGTCGTCTACCTCTGGGTGGACGGTGTCTACGTGAAGGCCGGGCTGGAGCGCGAGAAGGCGGCGGTGCTGGTGGTGCTCGCGGGCTTGAGCGACGGACGCAAGGAGCTCCTCGCGCTCGTCCCCGGACATCGGGAATCGACCGAGAGCTGGTCGGACGTCCTGCGGGACCTGAAGGCGCGCGGCCTGTCGGCGCCCAAGCTGGTCGTGGGCGATGGGCATCTCGGGATCTGGGCCGGCTTGCGCAACGTGTACCCCGAGGCCAAGGAGCAGCGGTGCTGGAATCACCGACTCTGTAACGCGCTCGACAAGGTGCCGAAGACACGGCAGGCGCACGCCCGGCTCCTGCTCACGCAGATTCCTTACGCGGCCACCCAGCAGGAGGCGGAGCGGCTGAAGGCGGTCTACCAGCACTGGTGTCGGCAGCAGGGACTCGAGGCGGCTGCGCTGGTGCTCGATCGGGACTGGGAGCGGATGCTCACGTTCTACCAGTTCCCGAAGGCCCATTGGATCCACCTGCGGACGAGCAACCCGATCGAGTCGCCCTTTGCGGCCTTGCGGCTGCGGACCGATGCAGCGAAACGCTTCAAGCAAGTCGAGAACGCCACAGCAGTCATCTGGAAGATGCTGCTGGTCGCCCAGGGGCGATTCCGTCGACTGAACGCCCCGGAGTTGCTGGCGGAGGTCTATCACGGCGTCACATTCGTGAATGGCGTGCGCGTCATGGAGCGAGCCTGGGAGGTTGCCGCCTAACTTCTTTTTGCACACCTCTTGACACGACCTCTCCTGCATGAGGCCGATGGGCTATACAAAGCCCGGGGAGATCCGGCGGCATGCTACGGCGGGAGGGGCTGCACACCTCCCACCTGTGCATCTGGCGCAAGCAGCAGCGTGCGGGGAATCTCACGAGGCTCTCCCCCGCCAAGCGGGGTCCTGCATCGAAGGAGAAGAACCCGCTGGCGGCGAAGGTGGCGGCGCTGGAGAAGGAGAGCCGGCGGCTGAAGGCCAGTGCCGAGCGCGCCGAAGCGCTGCTCGAGGTCCAAAAAAAGTCTCGGAGCTGCTGGGGATCGAGCTGAAGCGGAACAGAGAGACGGATTGATGGCGGTGGTGGCTCAACAGAGGACGGTGGTGGGGATCGCCCCGGCGTGCGTGGCCCTGTCCGTGGTGCGGGCGACCTTCTACCGGCGGCAGAAGCCGCAGATAGAGGTTCCCAGGCCTCCGCGGCAAGTCCTCCGGGCCCTGCCGCCCGACGAGCGGAAGATGGTGCTCTCCATGCTCAACGACGATCGGTTCGCAGACCTTGCGCCGGCGCAGGTGTACACAGCCGATCTCGAGCACTCGTTGCCCGGGGGCCACCAGAAATTGATAGATCTGCCCAAGCCGCCGGTGATAATACCGATCCCACCCCGCCCAATAATCCAGGCGGCGGGCAAACGCGTCCCAGTGCTCACGACGTGCCGTTAGGTAACGCTGGCGTGCGTCTTCTGCCCGATTGCCTCCGGCCTCGTTCATGGCGATGCACCTTGTGAACAATCGCCTACCCCGCGGCAATCCGTATAACTCGATAGGACAACCTGCGCCGATCGGTATTGACTCCGGCCAGTGAGGGGCGATGCCAGCGGGCTGAGAGCAGCGCAACCTCAAAAAGGTCCGACGATCGCATCTCTTGCGGGATCACCCATTCCAGTTTAAAGCTTCCTGGAACCGAAAAACTCTTCACTGGTATACCGAACCGGTTCAGGTAGAAAACCGGCAACAGTATTGCGCACACACCGATTGCTGGGGCGATTAGCAAGTTGAGCGCAGGTTTAAGCCTCGATGGAACAACCCGCAAGATCGCATAACCAACAATCGCGAAATACAGGCATAAACAAAGTGTGATTGAAAACGCAACCATACTTAAAATCCTTTAGGTTCGCCGCAGTGGGTTCCAGCCATATGGCTGTACAAACATTTGGGTAAGTTGAGCGTACAATCTTCGCCCCCCGTCAGGTTCTGGCATCCCCCCAGAGAAATGTAAACGAACAATGTTATCGACGTCTGACTTAAGAGGAATGCGTAAGATGTGATTTCTCCTGGTGAGCGTAAAATTTCGAACGGTAGCGTCTGTCTGAAGAGATAACCTCGTGGTGTTATGTAACAAACACAACGGTACTTTAAGCTTGAGTACGAGTTCGCAGGGCATAAGAACTGTAAGACGGAAAACCGACTCTGCTTTTACCCAGCCGTCCGAATATGCTCCGCCGATAGCAATGAAGTCATCGCGTGACAAGCTGCTGGTTTGGAGTTCAAGATAAAGAGGTTGAGCGTCGGGCTCAACTCGCACTTCCCCAAATTCACGAATCTGTGCGTCAATGAGAAATTCTACCATTTTTTGCTCAGATTTATCCCAGTGAGACCACAACACCGCATACTTAGCGCTACCAATCGAAGATAAATTGACGCCTTCATCCAGTTCGCAATATGTTGGGGGACGCTGGTTGACTACATAAGCAGCACAAAGAGTAGCGTCACGGTCCAGATTGACCCAGCGATATTTCTCGTGATGTTGACTGTATGCAAAGGCGCCGTAGATTACAAACTCACTAGGCAAAGGCTTGCAGGACAAAATCCTGCTTACGTCACATGATGCACGCAGATCGCGTAGCACCTCCCGATTCAAGACGTATGACTGTGCGTCCATGAACAGATACGGAATCTCTTTTCCGAGAAAGCGCTCGGATCCAGTTCGCCATGACTGCTCAGGTAATCCACTCCATGGTCTGAAGAACCAGTACGCGCTGTCATCATGGAAGAAATCTTCGATCCCCAGCGGTGAACAAATCAAGTAATCCGAATCGACCACCCAGTACCAGTTTGTCTCGACATACTGATCGCTGATCAGCTTGAGATACATCTGATTGCGAAAGTCGTCCTCACCCAAACCCTCTACTGCATCCTTGTAGTGAATGACGAGGTTGCCCGGGCGATTGATTTGGTCGAAAAGATGTTCTTCTTTCTTCCAGATGAAGAGATGGATTTTTCCTGGATTCCGGAAGAACAACTCGTAACTGAGAAAAAAATGGCGCAGCAACTTGATGTCGCGGCCGCACGTAATGATGAATAGATCGAATGGCTGCTTAATATTCATGGCGATGCGCCCTGCGAGCAATCGCCTACTCCGCAGCAATTCGCGTAACTCGATAGGACAGCCTGCGCCGATCGGTATTGGCTCCGGCTAGTGGGGGGCGATGCCAGCGGGTTGAGAGCAGCGTCACCTCAAAAATGTCTGAAGATCGCATCTCTTCTGGTATCGGCCATTCCAGTTTGAAGTGTCCAGGAAAGACGGTGATCGGGTCTCCAAGAGGGCGACCATTGGCTCGAGCACGGATGACGGTGTAGAAGCCGCGCCGCAAATTGATACATTCGCCTTCAAGTCTCAAATAAGACGCCTGACCGGGATTCACCAGTAGGAAATGGGCCTTCGGCGTGGCCCAACCGTCACTATAATAGCCCTGGGAATGGGTCACCAGATAGCGTGTTATCAGGCTGCAGACGCGCTGACCTAACAGGCGGGGCATCGAAAACAAGAACCGGTACGCGTGTGGATATTGATGCGCCAGACGGCCGAACATAGTTCTGTTATAGGTACCGAAACCATAGGTAAAATACGCTGGTGGAAATCGCATGGTCCCGTGTCGTCTCATTAAGGACACGAGTTCATTAAAGCGCGTGGTACCCCCAGAAAAGGTCTTGGCTTCCGAGTATTCGCGAAGATTGCCCAGATACTCCGGGATGTAATCGACTCGGAACTTCTTGCCGATCCTGATCCAGAGATCCCAATCCATTCCGTAGTGAAGGTTTTCGTCCAGCAAATCGATATGATCGAAGATTTGGCCTCGAAAAAAGGCCGTCTGCTGGAGGATGTTATCCCACAGATAAATAAGTTTCCACAGATTGAACTCTTCTGTATATGGAAACCGTTGTTTAATCCGGCTGTGTTCGTCGATGAGATACCCCTCGCCATAGACCATCATCGCCGCGGGATTCGCCTGGAAATGTTGTACGACTTTGCCGATCGCCCCGGGAAGATAGGTATCATCAGAGTTCAGCCAAGCCAGGATCTCACCCTTGGCCATTCGGAAGCCCTTATTGATGGCATGCGACTGACCCAGATCCGGCTCGGAGATCCAGGTGAGCCGTCCCTCATACTTTTTGAGGATGTCCAGGGTATTGTCGGTTGAGGCGCCATCAATCACGATGTACTCGATATTGGGGTAGTCTTGAGTGAGAACACTCAGGATCGTCTCCTCAATAAAGCGGCCCTGGTTATACGACGGTGTGACAATCGACACCAGAGGGCCTACCGGAGTAACTGTGGCTTGCGTAAGAGATCCTGCGAGAGTTCTCCCTATTTGGCTCGCCGGTGCTTCTTCAACCGATGCCGCCAGATTTCCCGAAGGTATTGGAGAGGACCCCTGAGCAACGGTATACAATTTCGCCGTCACGGCCTCGAGCGCCTCCCATCGGCGCTCTGCTTCGGCGACCATCTGCTGGTAGCGGGCCTCCCAAGCATCGCGGTCGGTTGTCACGGCCTCGAGTGCCTCCCGTCGGCGCTCTGTCTCGGCGTGAAGCTCTTGGATGACTTTTTCCTTCTGCTCCAATTCACGCTCGAGCTCGATTGTGTGCTGGATTTTGGACTGCAGAAGAGGGCTTTGGGACACTGCCTCGTATTCTGCGGAGAGCTGTTGGTAGCGGGCCTCCCAGGCATCGCGGTCGGTTGTCACGGCCTCAAGCGCCTCCCGTCGGCGCTCCGCCTCGACATGAAGCTCTTGGAGAACTTCCTCTTTTTTTACAACTTGGTCAGTGAGACTTTGCACGCGCTCTGACAGAATTCGTTCAACCGCGGTTGGCTCCGAATAGTTTCCCGGACATATTGACACAGAGGGAAGATCCTTTGTCAACTCAGCCATAGCGGCCTGTGATTCGCTCAGGGCTGCAGCTAGTTGTTGGATAATGGCCTCTTTTTTCACCAGTTGTGTGGTCATTATCTGTAGAGTTTTGTCACGGGTATCGAGAATACTCCACAAAACCTGCTGCTCATCAGACCTCATAGTTCGTATCCCATGAGACGATCTGCTTCTATTAAAACCTCCGCATTCAAAGTATCAATACTACCTACAGAATCCTGACTAACCTGAACAATGTGACGCTCATAACTGGTTGCAGATGGCACTGTTAATGTGTTATTTCCCGTACACTGGCGAAAATCAGCAAAAGTCTTAAGTTGCATATCAACATAGTCTATAGAGACTCCTATTACTTGCAATAATTGAATCAGCGTTTCACGGGGAGCCGATTGCAATGACTCCAAACTAATACGATGAAAGCTGCTAACCGCATTGGCATAGGCAAGATAGGACAAGGCAAATTCCTCTACCGTCAAATTTACCATATGCATGAAGTTACGCCTGATTGACCAATACACGCTCTTGGCTTTACGCGTAAGCACTAATGGCTGTAACGAATACCCTGCTCGTGCCAGATAGACAGACTGCTCAAGAATGTAGCTTGGCCCCATTGTACTGCCGCCCGCACCCGGAAGATAGTTGACCGTTACCCAATCGCGAATAATCAGCGTCTTACCTTTGGATTTGGCACGTGCGTCTAATAGAGCTATTTGCTGTGAATACGGCAATTCCTGGAATCGGCCTACCTCAGTCGTCTCAACGAACCCTAACCAGTCAGCCGCTTGCATTGCCACGGGAACTACTGAACCAGCAGGGTTGACCTCCGACAAAACCAGACAATCGGGATGTACACCGAGAAGTTGATTCACCAGCGTTCCGCCGGAGCGCGCGAAGGAATATATAACAGGAATAGTTTTCATGTTTCTTTTAGGTTGAATTCTGATCCTCAACGAGATTTAAACTCCCCCTGTGTTGGCAGAGAGGGGCCGCATCTTATGGGTTCAGTGCCGAAACATCTACTCCGTCCTTGGGGTGCACCTTCACCTCACATACGTCTAATGCTACGAATCCACGAATCATCAATGACGGCCTGGAACTGGCACCGGTGGTTCCTCGCCCTGCGCTTCTTTCTCATGGGGAAGTCAGATTCAAGGACATGCTCGCTCCGGGGCGTGATCGTGGTAGGGTGGCACATAGCCCCTCTCTTCCAGCCAAGCTAGAATCTTTGCCATGCTCTGCTCCTCGGTCTCCTGGTCGGTATGGAGGACGATCTCCGGATTCTCAGGCGGCTCATAGGGATCGGAAATGCCGGTAAAGTTCTCAACCTTTCCGGTGAGAGCTTTCTGGTACAACCCCTTCACGTCACGCTTCATCAACAGCTCGATTGGGCAATCCAAGAATACCTCGACGAAGCGACCGGTGTCCTGAGAGGCACGAACCTCGTCGCGCACCGCGCGATAAGGTGAAATGGCCGCAGCAATGGCAATTACTCCGTTTCGGCTGAGCAGGTTGCAGACGAAACCGATCCGGCGGATATTCGTATCGCGGTCTTCCTTGCTGAAGCCCAACCCCTTGGACAGATTCTGGCGGACGACGTCGCCATCCAGCACTTCAACCTTGAGCCCTCGGGCGCGGAGTTCACGCCACACCTGTCGGGCCAGGGTCGTCTTGCCTGACCCAGAAAGGCCGGTAAACCACAAGGTGAAGCCATCAACATTAGCGCTCATCGTTTGATCACAATCAGTCCGGCAAAGTTATACCGCTCTATACCACTCGATAGTTTTTTGCAATCCCACATCGAACGCCGTCCTGGCCTTGAACCCGAACTCTCGCTCGGCTCTGGAAGTGTCCAGGCACCGACGCGGCTGCCCGTCAGGCTTCGTCGTGTCCCAGGTGATGGTCCCGGTAAAGCCGGTCAACTTGGCGATGAGGTGGACCAGGTCGTGAATCGAGATCTCGAAGCCGGCCCCCACATTCACCGGGTCCGGCTTGTTGTACCGCTCGGTAGCTAGAACGATTCCCTCGGCGGCATCCTCGACATAGAGGAACTCCCGCGTGGCTTTCCCAGTCCCCCAGACAATGATCTCTCGCTGACCGGTAGTGATGGCGTCACAGCACTTCCCGATGAGGGCCGGGATCACGTGCGACGAGGCGGGGTCGAAGTTGTCGCCTGGACCGTACAGATTGACCGGCAGCAGATAGATGGCGTTGAATCCGTACTGATCCCGATAGGCCTGCGCCTGGACCAGGAGCATCTTCTTGGCCAGACCATAGGGTGCGTTAGTTTCTTCCGGATAGCCGTCCCAGAGGTCCCCCTCTTGAAAAGGGATTGGGGCGAATTTGGGGTAGGCGCAGATCGTCCCGATCGCGACAAACTTTTCGATGCCGTGAAGGCGGGCCTGCTCCATGAGCTGAATCCCCATCATCAGGTTCTTATAAAAGAACTCTCCCGGCCGCTCTCGGTTGGCGCCGATTCCGCCGACCACCGCGGCCAGATGGATAATAATGTCAGGCTTGACACTTCTCAAGACCTCGGTGATCTTCTGCTCGCTCGTCAGGTCGTATTGGGCACTCCTGGGGACAAACAGCTCCCCGCATCCTCGCGCTCTGAGCTGTCGCACCACTTGAGAGCCGAGGAACCCCGCGCCTCCAGTTACCAGGACTCGCTTCCCTTGCAAGTCATCCATCGGCCATCCCCTTCGATCTCCCTCCGGTAGAGAGGCCTATTGTCCTGCGGTTAGCCTCGTCTTGCCAGGCGCTCAGGCCGAACTCCAGGCTCCTCGGTGAAGCCTCCCCGCGGCAAGCCGCGGAGTATCGCCTTCTGTTCTGGCCCGTCATTCCGTGCTTGACACGGAATCCAGTCGGGCCCTCTGGATACCGGCTTCCGCCGGTATGACGAACTCGCGGCAAGCCGCGGGGTATCGACCCTCAGTAGATTCAACAGCAAGAGTTCAGAGGACAACGGTAAGAAGGTTGCCAGTATTCTCATGGAAACATGGGAGCATGTCAAGTTAAACTCCCGTATCGCTTGGTTTCATTGAACAGTTTCGGCTTCCTTCACTGACGCCTAGTTTTGCCGTCATGGTCCTTGTTAAGTCAGTTTTCAACTGTTAAAAGCCTAATACGATTACGAATACTGTAATATAGCACTATTATGAATTCCTACCTACCGTTCTTCAATCTTTCGCTTGTAGGTTTCTCATGACGGTTTGGGTATAAAGTCGAGGTCAACGAGCCCAAGCATCGCGGTGCTTGGGCTCGACGTTTCAGCAGACCACACTGTCGCAGAAGGTGCAGCCGCGGCATTCACTGGGCAGGTTTTCCGAGAGTACCCCCTGTCGGAACGCCCGGTACTCGGGCCGGTTCCAGATCTCAGAGAGCGGCGCTTCGCGGACGTTACCGAAGATACGGGTCGGCCATGGTCGACCGGGCGGTTCCATGCGATCGCAGGCGACGACCTCGCCGGTGAGCCACAGGTAGGCGCTGTTCATGAACGGGCACTGCGGTGGCGGCGTCGATCGGGAGCGCGCGAAGCGGACGGTTACGCCGGTTTCCCGGCTGACCTGCCGAGCTTCGATCCGGATTTGGTCACGTACGTATACGTCCAGCGGGGCAAGCCGCATGTCGGGATATAAACGGCCGTGAAAAAACTTACCGCACACAGACCGAGAGAGGCAGCGAGCCGCACGAAGTCGGGCACCTCGGCCAGGTTGCCCGGATCCATGATGTAGTTGGCGGCAATCCAGCCGTTCCCGCGCCGCCTTCGAGGCCCACGATGACTTCCTGCCGCTCATCGCATATCTTCTGCAGGTCGACCACCTTGCCCTCTAAGGAGGCGTCAACAATTAACATTTACATCTACCAAAGCAACAAACCCCCTTCATCCCCCTTTCGAAAGGGGGAAAGAGGGGGTTTGCGCATTTTTCGGATCATGAATATGTGCATGTTATTCTTTGACGCTGCCTAATTCGGCGATGCGAGCCAATAGTTCGCCAGACCGCGGGTCGGTACCAGCAATTCTTGATTGTTGAATGAACCGCTCCAGATCCTGCCCTGCACCCTCAAGATCAATGAACCCTCAGTAGATTCAAGTCCTTTACACATAGGGCGAACACCTATGACGGGATCATGACAATTGAATTCGCCCCTGCCAAAACCGTACGTGCTTGCTCACTAAATTAATGCAAAAAGTGTCTCAAAGTCATTGACGCATTCCACGCTCGCAGCGTCACCTCCCGCAATCCGATTCCGAGCGAACGCAGATCCAGGTCCGACAAGCCGAGCTGATTTGGCGAGCGAGAGTTTTTGATGGCGAACATCAACCAGATTACGCCGTCCTCGCCAATAACCTTCTCGGGAATGCGCAAGCAACGCATTCGCGGCTCGATACCGGCTGGTCCGCGGAAGACCCAGGTATCCAGCAGCAGGCCATTGACCGTGACATCTACCGAAAGTTCGCGGTTTTCATCGGGCACAAACGGATGCATGACGAATTTCGCGTGCAGTTCGCAGGCTTGGCCGACACGAAACATGGCGATGGCCGGGCTCCCGTCGGTCCACGTTCCCCAGTCTTCAGGAATCGAGAATCCGCGTATTCTCCACCACCAGCGACGAGTTTCTCCGCTACCGAAAGTCAGGGGCGTGTCCAGCGGCGCACACAGTACCCCGTACGATAGATCATCGATTGTGTCCAAAAGTAAGCGGCGTTCGCGTACCCAAGGCCAGGGGCCCGCGTCATTGGGATACCAATCCTGCAGGTATGTAACCATGGCCCGCGAAAGCTCATGTGCTGAATGCGGCGTCCGGCGCTGCTCTTCCAGCACTTCCCGGTACAGTAGCGTCAATTGTTCAACATACGCGGCTAAGCCGCCCTCCGCTCGCAGCCGCGTGGTGACTTCGGTTGCCTGTATTGCGTTGTAGCGGTCGATCTCGGTCCCGATCGTCTGTGGCGTCAGGGGCTGGCGCAGCGTGCGCAAACCGAAGTTCAACCGGCGCCAGTCGGCAAATCTTGATACGTCGCACATCCCCGCCAGTCCGCGGCCATCGCAGACCACCACTGCCCGGCCGCACGCCATCGCTTCCATTGCCGAAAGCGCCGAGCCGAAGACGAGGTCGTAGCCCGGAATGACGTGCTCTGGTGCGTCGATGGTGCGGCCAACCGAGTAGCCAATAACGTCGAGATGAATACCCCGTTGCGCGCAGGCCGCTTGTATCGCAGCGATGTGCCCCTGGTTCTTGGCGAACGCGAGGGCGCGTCGAGGTTGCGGTGGCAGCGACGCCTCTGGCACAAAACGATTGATATCCACAGCATTCAACAGGACGCACACCTTGTCCGTCGGAATGCCGCTTTCAAGAGTAAGTCGGTCGTACACGGTTTCATCGACAGCCACATAGCGACGGATCGTCGGGAATTGAGGCGGGGAATCGTACCACGCAGTAAAGTCATGACAGACGAAGATGGCAGGAGTCTCCGGAAAGCGTGCCACCGCGGCCACCGTAGTCGGCAGGTGATGGCCATGCACGATGTCGATTGGCTGCGTGATATCGTTCAGATCCGTGACCACGGGGATCGATGCGTTCCTGAGTTCCATCGCGATTGGGCCGAGCGCGGGCGCGTGGACCAGCGGCCGATGCCCCTGCCGAAGCAACTCAAGCGCAATGTTCCGCGTCTGGATCTCGGTTCCGGAGCGACCACTCAGAAAGAGGTTGGTGAGCAATACCGTTAGTGGCCGGCTCATGGTTCGTACCCCAAAGCATCCAGCAGATCGCCCGCAACGCTCGCAAACTCCTCGCGCTTAGACGGTGTGAGCGTGGCGCGCCAGGTCAGTACGCGCTCCGAGATTGCGGGGTGGTGATGCCCGTGGATGATATCTAGCATCTCACCAATTAGGGAAAGGTTCTCGATCACCGGAATAGTGGTAGCCCGATTTCGTGGGTGATCTCGCCAAGATGTGGACTGTAGACGGCGGGAGCGTGCCCCCGGCGAATCAGTTTCTTAGCCAGATCCCGCACGTTGATCTCAGTCCCTGTCCGGCTCGCCATGGTGATATTGGCAATGAGAATCTTGAGAGGCTTCACGCTGCCACCCTCTTGCCAGCCGTCCTAATCCTGCCAGAGCCTCGGCAATTGGCTTTAAGTGAATGTCACGCCTGATGACCTGATCATACAGTCCCTCGGCAATACGACACTCGCCAAAGCCCTCATAGAACGGCTTACCCGGAGGCCCCAGCCGGCGACCTCCAGGCCTGAAAATCTCCTCTCGAAAGGCATCGGCAGGGGTATTCTCCAGCACCCGCTTGATCTCGCCGCGCAGCTCCTTGTATCGCTCAGCGGCCTCAATCTTTCTGCGAAGCTCACCGTCGGTCAGGTTGATTCTGATCTCTGCATCACATGCCTGGGTCTCCCACGGGGGGGTGACCAGGTCGAATTCATACACTGGAACCCTAGCCTGCCGTCGCCCCTCCATAAGCCGTACCGCCGCATCGGCCATAAGCCGGCACAGATCGTGGACCGGGTTGAATCCTTCCGCCGCATCGCTTACCACCACAGTGACTCCCGCACGATCATAGATATCGGCTGCCTCCTCCGCAAGGCCCGTGAACAACCCCACATCTTTCCGAAGAATGGCGCTATATGCCTCCTTATCGGAAAGCCGCCCGAAGATCGGTCCGGCTTTGGCCCCAGTCTCCGCCAGCAGGGTGCGGCTTGACTCTGTCCGATCTGCCTTAACCCCACCGGACCCGTCCGTGATGGCGAGAACCAGTGGCTTTGTCCTCTCCACCCACCCGTAGATTCGAAGTTCATGCCCAGGATGCCCAATGAAAAGGCCGGTACACCCACTCAATAGGATTGCCTCTCCCTCACACATCATATCCGAGTTCCTCAAGTAATGAGCCAGCGACGGTTCGAGCCCACGGGAACTCGTACATGGAGGCCACCGTGCGGCTTGACGAAATAGTTGCGGTTTTGGTCCTAAATGCATTGTGTCAAGATCATTGCACACTATACAATATATTTCAGTTTGGGATAGCCGAATACGATAAAGTTCGCCATGAGCATTACCCTTGCCTGAGGACGTCCCGGATGTACCGGGCCGTAATGGCCTTCATCTCCTACTCAACCGGTTGGAAGACGATTGAGAAGATCGGCAGACCCAGCTCGCGACGATCGGGCACGCCGAACATCCACGGTCGTACGGGATTGCAGGTCAAGATCAGCCGCTGTTCACGCCCGTCCACAAACATGGACGGTTGAATCGAGAACGATACGAACCCATCTTTGAACTGGACGGAAGAAGAGGGTAGTTTAACACGATTGAAGAAAATGCTAAGGCAGAGCGGGACGGGGGCCCTTCGCAGAGACCGAGTATCGATTTGGACCTCGTATGAGGCCACCGCGAGACTTATACGCACCATCGACACCGGACCGGACCAGCGGAACGACTCCTTTTCCCACTGCTCCAAGGCGTGAAAGCCTACAAGTCGCTCTTCCGAAACCTCAGCAACCCTATAGTCATACGACTCAGATAGTACCGGCCCGGACGAGGCCAAATACTCCGCGATATATTCGAGTCGACTGTAGCGGACCATCCGTTCATACGCATCAGAATAGGCGCGAAAGAGTCTCCGATCGTTCAAGCGCCACATCCGGGACCTCGCCCGTGCTATCTGGAGTGCCCAGGCGGCTTCGAATACTCGCCAGCGTGGGCCCAACAGGGCAATCGGCAGGGTCTGCAGGAACGTCTTCGCCTGGACCTCGAACATCGCCCGGCCGACGCCGTCGCGGAACCCGCTCCACAGGCTTCTCCAGGCCGCTCGGCACGCGGAACGGGCCACCGAGGGACGCAGCAATTCGCGCGCACTCCACTCCGGCGCACAGCCGAAATAGTGCTCACAGTAGGCAGGCAGCGCGCTCAGACGATAGGCGCACTCCCCGCGCGTGAATTCCCTGACAAAGGGAAACAGCTCCCGAAAACTTGTGGTGTACTCATGCCGAACGGCTGCACCGGCCGCATATCCTAACCGGCGACCCCGGCTGTGCAGCTTCGCCGCAAAAGCCCATTCGGCAAAGCGGCCATAGGCATATTCGAAGCCTCCCTCTTCCAGGTAGGTGTCGCGATAAACGGCGAAACCGCGCAGAATCACTTTGCGCCAGTCGCCCCGTTGAGAAAAGAGACGAAAACCCGTTTCAAATAATTGTTCCTCCATGCGCGCCATGACGTTCGAACAGATTCCGATACTCCGACAACATGCGCCGTCGTAATCATGGGTGGAGAAAAAGGCGCTCAGCTCTTCCAGACATTCGCGCTCTGCGATACAGTGCGGCTCTGTGATGAAAAGCAGCTTGCCCTTGGCGCGGCGGGCACCGAGGTCGTACAAGTGCAGCTCGTTGGATGTATGATGACAGATGAACTCATCCCCCGGTCCAAGCAGCGCTTTCACGCGATCGTCCCGGTTCGGATCCGATCCGTCGGTCACGACTATCAATTGGAACCGCTCCCGCGGGTAGGTCTGCCCATGGACCCAGCTCTTCACGCACTCTTGAGCCAGCCCCCGATCATCCGGAAGCGTCACAATCACCGAGATATCAGGTTCCGTCACGTCGCGGTCGATTCGTTCGCTGATCCGAATAGTCCGGCGTGAACCGAACGCGAGGGTATCCCGTCGTACGGCTTGTCGAAATGTCTCCAGTTCTGATACCGGATCACGGTCCCTGGCGAGAGGCAACACAGCCATCGCATCATCTACCGCGCTTTGAGCGCAGCCGATTACCGCTTCGAGCGTCTTCAGGGCATCCTTTGCATCATTCCGATGGGGGATACCGGCTTCAAGCGCGTCGCGTAGTTCTTCGTGGAATGCCCGCGTGGCGGCACGATACCTTTCGATGGATCCATCTCGGACCTCCGGGCCAGGGCGCTCGCTGGAGATGATCCTGAAGTAACCGGCCGCCTGACATTCGGCCTGTCCATTCGAGCCTGTCACCGACACGCGCTTTTGCAGCCAGTCGCCGCGAAAGGTACCGGACCGCTGGTACAGGAGTCCTGTTTCCAATGTGGCCCGCAATCCTCCCTCGAAGGCGAGGTAATGCGTCATCCACATCGGAGCGGGGTGTGAGTCATCATTCCGGTACCCTTGGTCCCCTTGTGTATACCGGGCGAGAAGATCCGGATCATCGCTCCATTGAGACATGATCCACAAAATCTCCCGCGTACCGGCGAACCAGCGAATGGCATCCAGCAGATGTGGCCCTTGGTTGAGGAGATTGCCGTAGCAGCTTCCACGAAGGAACTCAATCCGGCCAAGTTCTCCTGCGTCGATCGCAGCCTTCATAGCAATAAACTCATCGCAAAACCGAAGTTGATGACAGACCGTCAACAGTATGCCTCGCGCCGTGCAGGCTCCGAGCATCAACTCGGCTTCGGCCAAGGTCACCGCCATCGGCTTCTCGACAACAATCGCGCGGATGCCTGGAAATGGGGCAAGCTGCATCACCAAGTCTGCTCGCCCGCGTGCCGGCGTCGCACAGATCACGATGTCAGGTCGATGGCGTTCCACAAGCTCCTTCACATCCAGATACCCTGGAACGCCCAGGGAGTCGATTGCCGTACGTAAAGCCGGCGCCGACTGATCGACAACAGCCACAAGTTCAAGTCCGATAACGCTCTTCAGAGCACACGCGTGCTCAATGCCGCGGGGCCCGCATCCTATGACTGCAGCGCTCAGCATGGTGTCCTTCCCCGACAGCAGAGATGACCGGATCTGTTATCGTTTTCCATTCAGGCTACCGCCCACCAATCTTTCGCCTATAGGCTTCCCATGATGGTTTGGGCGTAAAGTGCAGATCGACCAACCCCAGCCAGGGGCCGCACGGGAATTCCCCCTCCTGAAGTGAGTCTCGGAACCCAAACCAAAAGACCTTCTCTGCGCCTTCGGCCATCGCGGTATCGTAGAGGATAGGAACGTAGACCGCCTGCTCTTGAAGTGAGACGCATTGTCCGTCGCCTTTCTCACGCAGGTCGGCGCCCCAGCCCGCCTCTGTGACCCAGACCGGTTTCCCAGGGAACGCAGTCCTCATCAGGCGAACGCCGCGGCGAACAGCGGTTTGATCGAGCGAGTTAGCCTTCTCGAGACTCTCAGGGCCGCGCTTCGCATCGGTATATATCGATACACCGGCGATATCGAAGAAATCAGGCGCGCCCAGATCTCGGAGCCGGTTCACATAGTCGATCACGTTATTCTGCAACGCGGGATCAGGAAGGCCCAGTATCGTCCCCAGGGGATCAGGGATGTAGGCCAACATAGCCAGGATTTTCGCTTCAGGATCGACCTCCTGCTTGGCCAGGAAGGCAGGTTTCAACCATCCTTTCAAGTACTGCTCCGGGCCGATCTTTCCGAAGATGGTATTGTTCGCCTCGACCCCCATCGCCCAGTGCTGCACCCCGTACAATTGGCCGTACGTGGGGGACCCAACAACGTGGCTGTATGGTTTATATCGGGCGATAAGCTGCTTCATGAAGGTGAAGAATGTCGGCGAGTAACCCGCCGGATCATTCCAGTCAGCCGGAATGTCCGGGATGAGTTGGTAATATGGGGCAACTTGCCTGGCGGAGGGATCAAGGAGGGATGCAGGCGGTGTCGAGAGCATCCATACGAGGTGAAGCCGGTGATCTCTGGCCTTGGCGACGAAACGATCGGGGACCGTCCAGTCGAACGTTCCGTCTGCTGATTGCATAAAGGCCCATTGGATAGCGACCTTCACCCACTTGACTCCAGCCTGCTGGAGCATGGTCATTCCCTGCTCAACAGCCGCCTCCGGCCACTTGCTTGGGTCGATCGGAAAGATGTGCTCATCGAGACCGAATGTGTCAGGGGAACCGGGCCGGTCGGTTGTGATCTTTGTAAAGCGAAGCGGCGGGCCGACAGGTCCTGGTCCCATTGGGCCATTGGCGGTAACCCGCCAGACATAATGACCGGCTGGGAGGGAGAACCACTGTTCAGGTGAGAAGGTAAACTCCGGCGTCGTGATATCCACGAGAACAACTCGTCCGTCTGGAAGGGTGAACTCTACATGATATGAGGTCGCATCAGCGAGCGGAGTCCAGCGAACAGTCACCGGATCGGCGTGCGTCGTCGCATCTCCCGGACCAAGGGGGATCGGAAAAGGTACTCCGGAGAGCGGAGCCGGCTCCGGGTAGGGTCGAGTCTTATTGAAGCTATGCATTGTGAAAGCCCCCGCCATGCCTTGAGCATCAACGGCTGCCACTCCCCAGAAATAGCGGCCGCTTGAAGTCGCAGCCCATGTTTCTGGTGGGATTTGGAAATGAGGGTAGGCAATCTGAGAGAACGTGAGGGACCGGTCAAGAAGGGGGGCCAGGAGGATAAGAGTGTAGCCGGCTGCGCCATCGATGGCAGCCCAGCGAAGAGTCGGCGGCGATCCATCATCGAGTGTGGCGCCCTCCGCCGGCTCGACGAGCGCCGGGGGCGGAAACAGGATAGTGGTGATCACGGGGACTCGCCGACCAAAATACCTGGAAGATTCGAGCACCATCTGCGGGCTGATGGTGATCTGTTCCTGAATCTCCGGCGCTCGAAGGTCAAAAGCGAAGGACTTCTCGCTGCCGGGCTCGACTACCTCGTCGGGAAACAGTAACACGCGGCCTGGTCCGACCGTCATTGGTCGGCCGCCGGATGTCTGGTAGCTGAGATTGAGATTGATATTGGCAGCAGCCGTCCAGGAGGCCGATCCGGTATTGCGAACGCGAACCGTTGCAGGACCGCCTTCTCCGGTAAACATGACAGACGGTATCGCGAGTTGTACGATCGATGCGTCGAGGTCGATCTGCCGGCGCTGGACATACGAGCCGGTGGAACAGGACACCAGCGCGAGGAGATACAGGAGTAGGGCCGCCGGTCTCATATTCCGGCTATTTCAGTCCGCGAATCCGACGCCACTGGTTCACCTGCCAGCCGGGGGGCATCCGATCGATGACGTCCTCTGGTGGAACCGCAATCGGCGAGCGAGGCCGATTGAGGGCGTAGGCGGCTGCAATCTCCAGGAGTTCAACGACCAGGAAGTCCTGATCTTCCTGGATACGGCGGACATATTCGGCTTGCTCATGCGACGGCTTGTCCTGATACGAGTTGCGCCGCCATGCCGAGTTGAATTTGAACACGGTGAGGGCATTGACTGCTGTGAAACGGGTTCCGTAATCATGGGCGCGAAGAACGAATTCGAGGTCCGGTGGTATGCGTAGAGTCCGGTAGTCCTTCCAGCCACCAATGTGATCGACCAACTCCCGCGTGTGCATAACGGATGAGGGTGGCAGGCCCATACCCCGTTCGTAGTGGCCCGATCCAGACAATCCCGTTAACACGCGCACTCCGCTGCCGGGAGGACCGATCATGACCGCCAGCGAATAGGCCAGGTCTGCATCCGTCTCCTGTACGGCCTTGGTCAGCATGGCCAAGTGCCTAGGATACCATACATCGTCGTGCCCGAGATACGCAACGTATTTGCCACGCGCCAGTTCAAGGCCCACGTTGTTTGGGGTGGATTGACTGCCCGAATTGTGCGGAAGGTTGTGCCACCGCAGACGGGAATCGCGAAACGATGCCACAACCTCTTCAGAATCATCGGTACACCCGTCGCCGATAATCAGCATTTCGAAGTCCTGGCATGTTTGCCACAAGACGCTCTGAATGGCATAGCGCAGGACGCTGCTCCAATTGTATGTTGCGGTGATGACGCTGACTAGGGGTGGGGGCAAATCCATCAATCTCTTTCTCTTCGACCGCCTGCGCTACCAGTCTAACCGATCGTCAACGCGATACGGAATCAGATCATTGTTCAGCGGGAGGCGATACTTGTCTGGGTCGGCGTGGTTATACGCGCGTGTCGGCATGTTGATGAACATCACGTCGGTCGTCCCAACATTCTGAAGGACATGGTAGACTCCGCGCGGGATAAACAACAACCCTCGGTTGTGTTCACTGATACACAGCTCATTCAGCATTCCATGCGTGGGCGATTCCTTGCGGGGATCGTACAGCACAATCTTCAAGGTTCCCTGGCTGACGAACACGCGATCATCCTGCTGATAATGGACCACCCAACCCTTGACTCGCCCTGGACGCAGGGTCACCTGGTACACGTACACCACAGGGGCATCGGAAAAGTTCCAGGCCGGATTATAAATCTCGCAAATGGTTCCGCGTTCATCCGGATGGGTAATGGCTGAGCGGAGGCGCACATCATGGATGAGCGGGAGGACGGCTTTCCCCTCCGGCGTGACCGTTTGGTGATCCTTCTTGAGTGCTTCAGTCATGTGCGCCCCTCTCTCTGCTATTAACCGTCTCACAATACTCATCAGTGCCAGATATTACGGGGGAGCATAAAGTAGATTGCACTCTCGCACAACATCTCCAGCAACTTCCCCCTTTACGAAAGGGGGATTGAGGGGGTTTTACCGACCGTTCAAAACCCCCCTTACCCCCCTTTGCTAAAGGGGGGTAAGCTATTTTATGCTCTGAGTAATAACCGTCTCACAATATCCATCATTGCCAGGCAAGCTCTTAGACGGAGGTAGCCTCTTCCATAAGCTCTGCACACTCAAGGTCGGCACCGTGACGACGTTCGGGCGTTGACACCGCGCAATGAAGGACCCCGCAGCAAGCTGCAGGGTATCGTCTTCCGTTCTGGCCCGTCATTCCGTGCTTGACACGCCTGCCCCGTACTTGATACGGGGGGGGAATCCAGTCGGGCCCTGTTGGATACCGGCCTCCGCCGGTATGACGAACTCGCGGCAAGCCGCTGGGAATGAACCCCCAGTGGATTCAAGAGACCACGGTTATGGTGGGCCACAAAGAGGTGGTAGGTATGTTGGCAGTCGATTGCAGTGAGGTGCGTCAAGAGATTAGTCGTGTATGTCTCCATCCCGCCGATCTGGCCGGGGAAGAGCGGGAGGGTGTTTACGCCGATGCGCATGGATGAGATCCCCACGGTAGTGTCCTAATTCAAGCCCACTGGAGAGAGTGTCCCCGGCTCGAAGGCCACTCTACGCGTCATTGCGAGCCGAAGGCGAAGCAATCTCACGGTTCTTCACGATCAGGAAGGCAGAACGGTTGGATGGCCACGCTCCCGTTGGTCGCTCGCAATGACCAGGCAGCGGTTCGCGAACGAAATGAGGGCAGTACCGGTCCCCACGATTGCTTGGTGCTGCCCGCACAACCCAAGGGTCAGACAGAGTCCCTCTTTGAAGAGAGGGTCACTTAACGAAGCCCATCGTGTATGAGTCGTGCTCGCCACCGTACCTCCATCTGCTCCAGCCGATTGGGTAGCAAGGTCTTGGTTCATCCTCCACCACCTTCACCCTCCATCCGACCGAGTCGATCGGTGACGTAGGTCACGATCTCTCTCGCCAAGCGCACCGCCTCCCCCGCGGCATCTCGAGTGAAGATATGGGCCGGAATGCTGTCGGGTACGCTGTTTGGATATCGAGTCGGGATGTAATAGCCATCCAAGATCGACCACCGCGCGACCAGTTGGTCGAATGCTGGGTCATAGCGGGCAGCCGCTCGGCACAACCGCTCGACTGAATGACCTATCACTATCTCCTCGCCCTGCGCATAGAGGAACCCCTTGAGGGCCTTTTCGCCGATCTGCTGGGCCAGGAAGCAGGCAATGTGATACCCGCCGCGCTCTGCCAGATCTTCGGCCCACCGCAGATCCTCGACGGCCTGTTGCAGCCATCTGGCGCCCTCTTCACGAGGTGCTCGTCTCATAGAGGACTACCTCCTCTCGACGCAAATGCTTTATGAACGGTCGGTCCTGCATCCGCTCTAACTCCCCAGGGGTATAGCACAGCAGGTCCAGGTCCACGGGCAGGGCCAGGAGCGGGTACAACATGCGAAGGCGGTCGATAAAGCTGAGATCCGTGTCCATCACCACCAGGATGTCGAGATCGGTGAACAGATCGGCCCGGCCCCGGGCATAGGACCCCACGAGGCTGATCCGCTTGATCCCTTCAAGGCCGGACAGGACCGTTACAACCCGCTTCAGCGAGGACTCTAGCAGCGCCGCGTAGGCAGCCCTGGCGCTGTATATTCGGTCCGTTGTCTCCATCGGATGCTCTTCTGGGAACTCGATTCCGCGACCTCAGACCTGACGGCTCGCACGGCACATCGAGTGCTGTGTAATTTGATTCAGATCAATACCTGCTACAACGGGAATCGCTAGGCCCAGTCGCAAACGCAACGCCATCCAGTCACTCAGCGCCTCACGGAGTTCACGTCGGCAACCCTCTAACGTAGCATGACGCGCCCACACACCTTGAAGACCAGGAATCTCTCCCCAGTACGTTCGTTCGTCCTCAATAATCTCATAAACGGCTTGTTCCATAGCCTTGTCAATATACTCGGCAAGTATAACATCCCTCCTCCACTAGAATTCTACCACTCTCACTTTTGGAATCGGGAAGGTGAAGCGCCTCCAATGCCCGGCGCAGATACGATTCGGCTGCAGCGATGTTGCGGGAATCTGATTGAAAGGTCTCGAAACTCTCCCCAGGCAAAGCCCGGAGGGAGGCCACCATCCGCCGGATCCACGCCGCTCGCTCCGCCACGATCTTGGCGCGCAACTGCCCAGGAGTCATCTTGTCTCACCCGAGAGGATCAACTGCCAACGCTCACGGGCGTATGGCGCCAGGTCCCCAGCTCGCCGCAAGACGTAGAGTTCATCCTCCGCCTGGGCGTCGGCGTCGGCGCAACACAGGAGCTCCCCCCGAATGACATCCAGTGCAAGAAACGGATCGGCCTCCGGTAGCACTACGAGATCCACACGGCCGACGCCGAGCAGGTCCTCCAGCTCGATAGAGAACCGGACCCGCTCCTGTGCCGTCAGGCGGTGACCTGGGAGAGGCTGTACCCCGATGTCTACATCCGACTCAGGAAACTGCGGTGATGTCGCTTCACCGTACACCTGGCTGACGACTTCGGTCGCTCGGCTGCCGAAGGCATACACCGCCCCAAGGTTGTAGCGCGCGCTGATCTCTTTTAACGGCTCTGTTACGGACATGTTCACTACACCCTAGGTTTCGCCTTGATGGTCATGGTCGCCACCGTTACTCCATCTTGATCAGCCTGACCCCCTTAAGGCCAGACAGGACCACTACGACCCACTTCATCAAGGACTCCAGCAACGCCGCGTAGGCGGCCTTGGCGCTGCCTATTAAGTCCATGTGAGCAGCAGAGTATAACTTCATACAATGGCAAGAACCGTACCACATTCATTGGCAGCAGGCAAGTTCATTTGCGTGTTAGCAGCGGTCGGTCCATTTCTAACCGGCCCAGGGTGGTGAGGCTCTCCAGGTCGTCTCACACGTCGCTCATTGCGGTCAGCTTCATACAACCAATACCTCGTGCGCCCTCCTGCTTACCGGGCGGGGATAAACCCCGCCCCTACAGATCAGGCGGCCGAGGGGGACTTTCGGGGCGAAGAGAGGCCCGAATATCATCCGTCGCGCTGTCGAGCGCGGAGGTTAGGTTAGCCGGGAGGATCGGCTCCCGGAACCATCACGGTCACCCCTTCGAGGCGGGAAAAGTGTTTTCGGTCAAATGTGCAGGCAATCATCAACCCCACGCCTCGCATCCAGGCCGCATTGTAGGCATCGATGAAGCCCACATTCTTCTCCGTATACCAGGTCATGGCTTGCAGCATCAGGTCGCCATCCGCCACCTCGAGCCCAGGGGTGTTCAGGATGGCCAATACCTTGTCTTTGATGTCACTTCTCGGGAGTTGGTAGAAGGTTTCCAGTGTCCACACAATCTCCGCCATGACCAGTGTGTTCGTCACGAGGACCAGCTCTCCAGCCGCTGCACGACGGAGCACCTGCTCGACGGCCTCTGCCTGTTCCGGCACATCGTTGGTCAGGTAGCGCAAAAAAAGATTGGTGTCGGCGAAGAGGCGCTCAGGCGTCATTCTCGATGACCTGGCGAGCGTGGCGATCGATCACCTGCTGGCGAATGGCGGCGAAATCCTGAGGTCCTGATACAGGGACACTTCCCCGCAGGTCCAACAACGTGCGGGTGAGGGGCTGCAGAATGACCTCGTCGCCCCGACGGACGAAGGCCAGCCGATCGCCCTCCTGGAGGTTGAGCCATCGGCGGATCGCTTTAGGGACTGTAATCTGTCCTCGACGTCCTACTTTAATGATAAGCATCAGATTATTTACCTATTCGTCGATACTTTATCTATTTGACATACATAATGAATTTTATCTGTCACGCCTGTGAATGTCAAGCGCACATGCTGCCTCCCGGCGAAAGCACTCTGGTATCGCCAGATTTATCCCGATCAATAAAACCCAGGTGTTCCGCTTGATACGGGGGAATCCAGTCGGGCCCTCTGGATACCGGCGCCTGCCCCGGACTCTGATCCGGGGTCCGCCGGTATGACGAACTCGCGGCACGCCGAGGGGAATGAACCCCCAGTGGATTCAAAAGAGATGAGCCTTCACGTGATGGCCGATGGCGGCCAGGTACTGGTCGCCGTAAGCTCCCGCACCGCGCTTCGCAGTTGCCCCGCCAGTTCCCTGAGCCGCTCCAAGTCGATCTCACGCACTCAGCACCTCACGGAGATACCGGCGAGCGAAGAGAAGAAAGCGGAGGTTGTCCCGTCATGGCGTGGTAACGAAAGGCCAGTGATGCGTCGTTTAGGAGGCGTCAACAATTAACATTTACATCTACCAAAGCAACAAACCCCCTTCATCCCCCTTTCGAAAGGGGGAAAGAGGTGATTTGTACCGATCGTTCAAAACCCCCCTTACCCCCCTTTGCTAAAGGGGGGCAAGCTATTTTATGCTCTGAGTAATAAGATTGCCTCTCAGCCAAAGGTTGAGTCTTCCTATACCACCCGATCGTTCTAAAAACATTACTCATTCCCCATCTCCAGGCGACCCAAGGCGATAAGACTCTCCAGGTCGTCCTGTGCGTCGGGTAGATAGCGGCGAAAGAGCTCACAGGTCTCCTGATGGCGAGCCTCCGATGCTGCCCCAAGCATGCGTGCCGCATCCGCCAGATCCTGCGCGCGTCCCGCCTCAACCTTCATCAGGACGAGATACGGCAGGTCAAGCACGGGAAGTCCCTGGCGGTCCTGTCTCAGCGACTGGAGCGCTTCCGACACCCACTCCGCCCGAGACTCAATGACATCTACTATGGCCCCCATAGGGGAGCGCCAGGTCATACCCCCGATGGCAAGCTCTTGCACCGGAAGAAAGCCGGCCCGTTGCAGGCGTACTCTCACCTCTTCCTGATCCGACACATTCACCAGGATGTCCAGGTCCTGAGTGGTGCGCTCAGGCATGTAGGCTCGGGTAGCAACGGCCCCCACCACGGCCCATGGGATGCCGGTGAGCGTCGGCGTAAGATCAGGCCAGTACGTCATAGCCGTTCGAGCTTCCAGGAAGAGTCTGGAGCTGCCGGTTCCCGGTTGCGCCCGCCTGCGGGCCATGTCCAATAACAACCGACGTCGGGACGCTACGCTCATCTCCATCTCTTACCATGCCTCCTGGCAGAGTAGTCGTACGCACGCTATATCCACTTCAGCGCGGCCACCTTGAACCGGGTCAAGTCTTCGAGATGCTCACGCAGGATCTGCACGACAATCGTGGGGTCTACCCGCACATAGTCGTGGACGATCACATTACGGAACTTGCTCATGCGGATCATGGCATCTCGCCGAGCTGCGTCCAGGAGTCCGGCCTCGCCCAGGACGTCAAACGCCTCGGAATAGGGTTCTTCCGGGTGTTCCGTGGGTACCCGGGCCTTCCAGCATCCCCTCCCCCCACCGAGAGCCTGCCCCGGACTCGATCCGGGGGGAGGGCGCGGGTGGGAGGGCGCATGCCATGCACGATGTCAGCGGGTGACACGCACACGCCCACACAGCCCAAGAGACGCTATGGGTGACGCTCCGAAAGCCTCCGATCACCCCCACCTTCATCCTCCCCCCTCGAGGGGGAGGAACACAGCCACCCTCTTCCCCAGAAGGGATATTGAGCTCCCTCGTACCCACGCTAATGCCGGAAGAACCCAGAATAGGTTGCCGGGACCCGGAGTCCCCGGTCGGCGATGATATGGTTGGCAATGTCCACGCACAGCTCGATGGTCATTTGGAGAGTCCGCTCGACAATACGCTGGGTCTTCCAGTCTCCTCGATACTGGTCGATGGTGATGTCCCGGTACTCTGATACTTGGCCCAGATACTGGTCAAGATCCGCTAGTTTCCGGAGGAGGAGGTCCCTGTCAACCATTGCCGTGCCTCCTGGCCAGGAGGCGATGTTCGAAGATGCGGAAGTCGAAGAACTCTCGGAGCGCAAGTGACTCGAAGAGGTGTCGGCGGAACGGATCGCGGTCGAAGATGACCCGTCGGGTCTGAAGGATCCGTCCCGTCAAGGCCGTCGGCGCCGTATTGAGGACTACCACGTCTACCTCGTCGGTATGCAGGTGCGTGGTTACTACGCCGATGGCCTCCAGACGCCCCTCGACCAGATCGACAGGGTCATCAAGGTAACAGCCACATCCACATCGCTCAGGGGCTTGAGGGGTGAAACCGTCGCCCCGCCAAACAGGTAGGCGAAGAGGACACCAGAGCATTGTTGTAACGCTGGGCCAAGGGAGCGTAGCCGCTCCTCACTATCTTTGGGGAGCGAAGTCTTATGAATCATTGCGGCGAACCCTCTTGGTCTGGAAGTAGGATCGAGCGGCACCTTTTAGCGATCACGTACCCCCTCCATCTCTTGCAAGTACCGCTGAGCTGCCTTCCAGACTGCTTCAGCTCCACAAAATTCCTTCCCCGAGGACTCTCGCAAGGCCCCGTAGGTGGCCTTGGCGCTGCCTATCTGGTCCATGGTCTCCATCCGGCGCTCCGTCCTTGCAAATTCGCTCGACCCACTGGTAGGTCTGGGTCAGGACGCCAACTAGGCTTATTCTCCCAGCCATTCTTCGCTCACATGGTCATCCCCCATGATCTCGACCAGCCTCACCGCCTTGCCTGTAGGATCGAACCCTAAGCTACTTTCAGCTCCCTGACAGGGATTCGAAGGACTTCTTTTGCCTCCTCTTGAGAATGGGCCACCTTTTCCATCTCTTTGACCACTTCGGCCTTCAAATACTGCTCCCCACATACCTGGCAGACCCCAGCCGGCACATGGCGAATGACCACCAAGAACGTGTCCCCCCAGCGATAATCCACGGTCACTCGTTGCTCGACCACCTCCCCTCCACAGAAGTGGCACCGATGATACACCCTGGTCACAGAATCACCTCCTTCTCCGCTTGTAACGGTCCATCCAGTGCTCTGGCCGCTTGGAAGGATCATACACCGTGATGAGGAAAAGCTCCTCAGGATCTCGTTTCACGCTACACACAGCATGGATAGGTCTTTGACCTGAAAATCCGAGAACCAGACAGCTCGGCCATCGAGGGTCATCCGGATAATTCTCGATGATGTCGCAACGCTTCAGAGCCTCTTCCAGCTCGGTGGTAGAGATCATATCGGCCTCTCGTTCCCTCTCGGCATGCTTTGAAAACTCATACCTTCCCTCGGCAACTAATCGGTGTATGGTTCCTACATCCATTCCTTACCGCTCTTCTGATGCGATTCCACCGTACGCTCCCAGGAAAACTGGCGGGAGCGCTCCCGCCCAGCGTGCACCAATGCGCACCGCCTCCCCCGCGCCGCCCCGTAGGCGGCCTTGGCGCTGCCTATTCGGTCTGTTGTCTCCACCTGCTCCTCTCGGGGAGCCCGATTCCGCTACCACAGGCCTGACCGCTCACACTGCGAATCGAGCGTGGATGATATATGCCTGTGTCCGCACTGTCAAACGCGGAGAGGACCCCCGGAACAGATGCACCACTACCCCTCATGCCTCCTCCGGTCCATGGCGCCTTGCCCGGGATCACACCTGGGTCTGTCGGTGCCACTCGATCGTTCTGTAAGGTCTCCGTGTATCCTCCGGCGCGGAGCCGCTCGACGACATACGAGCCGAGAAACCCTGCCCCACCGGTCACCAGGATTCTTGTGTTGAGATTCGCGGACATTCCATCCTTGCCCGATCCTTCACCTCATCGTTTCAGATGAGACGAGCAACCGCCGCGCTAAGGGCGCGCAAATCCTCCAGATTATCCCGGATCACGTCGTAGACCACCCCATAGTCGACCTTCCAGTACATGTGCACGAGCAGATTCCGAAACCTTGCCATCCACTGAAGGCGAGCGGCAAGTTCTGAGGGAATGATAGCCGCCTCCTGCAGTATCCCGAAACATTGGGCATAGTCCTCTGGGACCTTTCGGAGGCGTTTGGCCGAGACGTGGTAGCAGAGGGCCAATGCCGCCTCCATCGCCACCAAGAGCCGGTAGCACGCCAGATCAAGGGTGTCCTGATCTCCCAGAAATGCGTCACGAGGGAGGGTCTTGAACCGCTCCAAACGGCTCACCGATTCCTCGATCTCGGCACAGCGGGCCCGGACGAGATCAGCGTTCAGCGTCATGCCGCAAACGCCTCCCGCGCACTCGAGCGCAATAGCGAGGCGATGTCAAGATAGCGGCAAGCGGTCCGCTCAATCACCTCGGTGAGGAGATCGTCATCGTGACTCAAGAGAAGGTGTCCCCGTAGAACGTGGTAGAGGAATGGAATAGGGGCGGCGTTCAGCACGCGGACATCCACGGGAAGCCGCACCTTCGTACTGAGGCACTGGGCGAGCGCCATAGCGCGCGTGGTCATCTCGCCCGGCGCCATGGAACGCATATACACCCCAACATCCACATCCCGGAACGCCTCGGAATCCACAAACGACCCATAGAGGTACGCAAAGGCCATCCCCGGTTCTGATGCCAGTTCGGACACGAACTGATCCATGATGCGTGACCGTTCGTCGTGATCGAGCGTGTAGATTGTGCTCAAGCTCACCTCGCCTTTACCTCTGATTGATCGGTTGGGATGAAATCAATATCCCCGTAGAAAACCAGCTCCCTCTCTTTCCTCAACCGCTTGGAAATATCGGCCATCTTTTTAATATCTCTGAGGGCGATTCCCTTACACCGCCAGTGATGTTCAAGCAGAAGGAATCCGACGTCATGAAATTTCGGCAGTTCAATACCAACATAACGGAGCACCCCTTTAAGACACAATTCTACAATCTTCTGCGCCTCTCGGATCACATCGGAGTAATCCTGCTTTTTGAAAAACAGATCGAGGACATCAAGCCGAACCATGGACTTTCGAAGATAACTTTGGGC
This sequence comes from Candidatus Methylomirabilis limnetica, assembly GCF_003044035.1. Lineage (NCBI taxonomy): Bacteria > Methylomirabilota (SeqCode) > Methylomirabilia (SeqCode) > Methylomirabilales (SeqCode) > Methylomirabilaceae (SeqCode) > Methylomirabilis (SeqCode) > Candidatus Methylomirabilis limnetica. The sequence continues at coordinate 37,589 of NZ_NVQC01000013.1, read as the reverse complement.
CAGGTCTTCGTTCGTCATAACTCGAAGCATTCTCCGGGCTTATAGTCCGGCTTGAGGTCCCAGTACCATGCGTTTCCCATCCAGATTCTCCTCGCGCCCAGTTTCTCCAACCGGCATCGAAGACGTTTCAGAACCGCCTTGAAAAACCCGTTTCGATCCACAAGAATGCGGGCATCCTCCACCATGTCGAGGAACAGCGGACTCCCTTTCTCCGCCTCCTCAGGGCTTTTGATCACGGGAGAGAGATCGGTGGCAATTCCCGCTTGTTGAAGAGATTTCAAGAAAGGCTCAATCCGGTTCTCCACGATTGAAAACTCTTCGACACGCTTCATTCTTCCCCTTGGGAGTCGATCGGCACCAACCAACACGTCCAGGTCTGAGTCACACCTTTGTGTTCCCTGTCCAGCCGAGCCGAACACAACCACTGACACAAGCCTCTTGCCGTACAGGGCTTTAATTTCGGCTAGAAGCCTCTTCTCTAATTCTTTAACAGCGGTATCCATTTGACTCAGGTTGACCTCAGGCACCCTTTCAGACATTTTTCGATGACCTGCTGGGAAAGAAAACATGCCTGTGCATGAAACCCCTGTTCCAGACCAAGGCGAGCAAATTGAAGATCATCCCATGCCTGGTTCAGCCACCGCTCATACGGGCGCACGATAAACCTCCCGACCCTTTCCCAAGACTTCTTCTCTAAAAAACTGGCTATCCCGGGATGCCTGCTCAACTTCGGCAGGGGTGTAAACCAAAATGTCCGCTCCAACCTTCAAGGGACAGAGCAGAGCCACCTCACGAAGTCGCTCGTAAAAAGGCAAGGAGGTTTCCTTCACGATCAGAAGATCTAAATCGCTGGTCTCACCGACCTTGTCCGTCGCCAGCGATCCAAAAACAATAATCCGGAGGGGATGATATTCCTCCCTCAGGACTTGGATCGCTTTTTCAAGAGCTTCTTTTAGTTGCGTCCGTCTCTGCTCAATGATCGTTGTCATTTTGACTTGTAACTACTCAGGTGTTTAGGCTGTAGACTGAAGGCTGTTAGTCGTTGCGCATGGACCGAATCAAGGCGCCCAGAACCTTTTCGGTCTCCATCATTGATTCGCGTCACATTCGGCAAACGCCTAGCTCGTTCCTACAGTCTAAAAGACTACAGTCTATCTACCTGAGCAGTTACGTTGACTTTATCATTGGTCTTCTGCCCTTTGGCCCTGATCATATCCGGAAGGGATGCCCACAGGGGATCGCCATGAGACGAACATTTTAAGCGCGTCGTTTACGCGAGATCTTGCTGCGACCCCTGTTCTTCAACAAAGTGCTGAACGAGCCGCATAAATTCACTGATCTGTTCTGGGCTTTCTGGAGGTTCTCATACACCTTATCCAGTTCGATAGTGATATACACATGGGCTAAGATATTTCGAAAACGGCCCACACCGGTAAGGACCAGGACACACTCCTCCGGTAGAATCCCGGCCTCCCACAGAATCTGGAACACCTCCACAGAGAGATAGACCGCCACGATCTCGGGATACGCTCAAATGTGCGAGTAAGGCATCGTCAAAGAATAACATATACATATTCATGATCCGAAAAATGTACAAACCCCCTCTTTCCCCCTTTCGAAAGGGGGATGAAGGGGGTTTGTTGCTTTGGTAGATGTAAATGTTAATTGTTGACGCCTCCTAAGCCTCGGCAGGTAATCGCCTAACGGGATGATACGAAAGCCTTGCAGCGGCGTGATCTTCCTCATGGCTCGCTCGTATAGCGGCCTTGGCAGCGACGATCAGCAGATGCATGGTGATGTCCCGGCAGTCTATTGCACACGCGCTGCGAGCCGTTCCAGCCACTGCCGGATCAGACGGGCATGCTCTGGCAAACGGGCAAACAGGGCCTCAGCTAAAGGCTCATTGTAGGTATGCACTGTCAAATTACGATCATCCATGATCTGGAGGGCCAGTTCACTCTCTTCTTCGCTTAGAAGCCCTACCTGAAAACAGGCCCGAACAACACCCTTGGGAGACCCCGATCTCAAACCCTCCACCTCCTGTAAGTAACGCTGAGCTGCCTTCCATGCTGCTTCCACGGTGTATTCAAAGCGTTGGATGGCCGCATCGCGTACAACCTTTCTGGGAGCGCTTTCTTGCAGAACTTGCTCCAGTGTGATCAGGGCTCTGAACGCTACCTCAATTCGTTCCTTTAATCGCTCCACAGAATTCCTTCCTCGATGACTCGCCGGCGAAAGGCTACATCGGTCTGGGAGAGGTCCACCATCTCGATCGGATATGGGACATAACTTTCCTCTAACGCCTCCTGTAGGTGACTTAAAAGCCCGGGCGGGAGCGGTCCGAATGGTAGGATGGCGATGTCGATGTCCGAAGTGCGCTGAGCGTCACCTCGAACCCAGGACCCAAAAAGATACACCCGCACCGGCTGACCTTTCAGGTGCTGCAGTACGATCTGGTGAACGCGTTCAAGGTAGCTCTGTCTTCGGTCCATAAGTGTACTTCCCTCTATGCTACGCCAAAAACCGTACCACACTCATGAGATATTGCACTGCACCAATCGCGGATAAAGTTCGTGCGCTGCACATTTTCGCTGGCACTAGGTTCTGGCAAAAAAGCCACGTTCGTCTTTAACGAGTTCCAGCTCGACGACGAGAGCACCCCGGTCTTCGGTCAGTTGATCATTGGCATTCAGGAACTCAATGCCATAGACTGTTCCATGCGGCGACGGGCCGCCACGGTCATTCCCATCCCTCGTCAACCTCCTTATTCTCCTGTCTTTTGTGCTAAGCATTGATCAGGTACGATCCATCCTGGCCGGTCATCCCGGTGATGAGGACCCGCTTCACCGCCTACCTCCGAGCGCGAAGATTCCAGGGGATCAGCCGGTTGATCACTAACGGAAGCGTCACTCTGAGCCACCGGGAGGCGCGTTCCGGCAACACTGCCTTGACTGGATATAGCACCGATCGCGCTATCGGCCAGGAGACACCCTTGAGTCGCGCATAGGCGTGCCAGACCCGCCAGTGGGGAGAGGTAAATCCGAAGTAGCGCTGTGTCACCACGCAGAGCTCTGTGAAGAGCCGATCTCGCTGCGACCAGGTCTTCGTCTGCGGGTACTGTCGTGAGTTGGCCAGAAATCCAGGGATCCGTTTCAGTGGAAATAGTCGTCCCAACCGGATCCAGAGGTCGTAGTCCATACAGTACTGAAGACTTGCATCGAGCGCCCCCACCGCCTCGATCGCTGTGCGCTGGAAGAAGGCGGCCGGCTGACAGATGAGGCAGGCGTGGGCCAATCGGTCTAGAGCGAAATCCTCTGTTGGATAGATCCCGATCACTCTATTCTGCTCGTCGATGTAATGGGCGTCTCCGTAGACGACGGCTGTCTCCGGGTGAGCGATGAGATGCTCAACCGCTGCCGTCACGGCACCAGGCTGGTACGTGTCGTCGGAGTTCAGCCATCCGAGAATCTCGCCTGTGGCGAGGTGAACGCCAGAGTTGACTGCAGCGGCCTGACCTCCATCAGGGCCCGACCTCCACGTGATCCGGTCCCCATAGCTCCGCAGTATGTCCAGGGTCTCGTCCGTGGAGCCCCCGTCCATGACGAGGTATTCCATCCTGGGATAGTCCTGCGAGAGAACGCTCTCGATGGTATCCCGGATGAACCGTCCCTGGTTGAGAGAAGGGGTGATGATCGAGACCAGCGGGAGCGGGTTTACGCCAATGCGCATAGCTCTCTACTCATCCTCCGCCACGATCTTGGCGTGCAACTGCCCAGGAGTCATCTTGTCTCACCCGAGAGGATCAACTGCCAACGCTCACGGGCGTATGGCGCCAGGTCCCCAGCACGCCGCAAGACGTAGAGCTCATCCTCTGCCTGGGCGTCGGCGTCGGTGCAGCACAGGAGCTCCCCCCGAATGACCTCTAACGCGAGAAACGGATCGGCTTCCGACAGCACCACCAGATCCACGCGGGTCGCCCCCAGCAGATCCTCCAACTCGATAGAGAGCCGGACCCGCTCCTGTGCCGTCAGGCGGGGGCCAGGGAGAGGCTGCACCCCGATGTCTACATCCGACTCAGGCAACTGCGGCGATGTCGCTTCACCGCACACCCGGCTGGCGACTTCAGTCGCTCGGCTACCGAAGGCATACACCGCCCCAAGGTTGTAGCGGGCGCTGATCTCTTTCAATGACTCTGTTACGGACATGTTCACTGCACCCCCGGCTCGCTTTGAGGGTCATGCTCGCCACCGTCCTTCATCTTGATCCGCCGGACTCCTTCAAAGCTGAACAGGACCACTACAACCCGTCTCAGCTAAAAATCGAGTAACGCCGCATAGGCTACCCTAGCGCTGCCCATTTGATTCGTGGTAGCAGCAGCGTATAACCGCCCACAACGGCAATAACCGTACCACATTCATTGGCAGCAGGCAAGTTCACGTGAGTTCCCAAAAACTAGAGATCGCCATTGCTGAAATACCGCTGCACGCCAATCACCGCCGTTTTACGACCAGGTGACCGGCATGACTCGCCATATGCGAGGCACTTGGCAGGGGGTCACCTGCCACGCAGCCTCCTGGAGTCAGCATGCCATGCTCTGAGACAGACTCCTCCCCTTATTATGTCATGCGTTGCCCATCCTCTCGCTCCCTGGGTGCGGCAGGTGCCATGCCACGAGCGCCCGCAGCCCGAGGCCGTGAGTGAACTCCGCGATCAGGGCGAGGCCACCATGGGCGGTCAGCGTCTCGTCTGTTCGTTCGAGCTTGAAGGGCAGCATCCGTTTGTCGTACCATGGCCTCACCTTGTGGGTTAAAGGGAATGTGATTGCTCACCCCCTTTATATCCGCTCCCAGAGCGGCCCACAAGGTTTTTCATTCATCCCTATCGCTGTTTTAGGGTAACGTCCCTTCGCACGATTCGCAAGTCTCTTTTGTGGGATTCACGAGAAACGGAACAGGCATTTGGGGTCAGACCCCATTTTCTGATAACATCGCATAGAGCGCATCGAGAGCGACGCGCTGACGCGCGCCTCATGCGGGGCGTTATGCCGCATATCGTGACGTTCCACCGAAGCCACCAGCGATTGTCGGCCAGAAGAGTCTTGACCGGTTGGGGTAAGAGTGCGATATTGCGAACAAATTCGCCGGTGAATAGTGGTGCCGCCTTTGAAGATAGGCCGTTGGCCTGTATCGGTCTCTAAAGCGGCCCACACAGTTAGATTACAGGGCGCCTGGGTCGATTCGGAGGATGCATTGATGACTTTGCAAGACATTAAGAGTGTTGCAGTGCCGGCTTGCAGGGAATTCAAAGTAAAGAGGCTAGACCTTTTCGGGTCGCTCACGCGCGGCGAGGGAACTGCTGGAAGCGATGTTGACCTCCTCGTTGAGTTCGAGGAGCCCCATCTGCACCCATCCAAGAGATTCTTCGGACTGCTCCATTATCTCGAAGATACCTTGGGGTGCAAGATTGACCTACTCACGGTCAGCGGTCTCAGAAATCCCTATTTCCGCCGCAAGGTTCTCAAGGAGAGGATGAACATATATGGAGGATGAGCTCCTCAAGTACCTCTACGATATCAGAGAAGCTGCTTCGGCCATTCTCCGGTTCGTCCGTGGAAAGACGTTTGACGAATATGAGCAGGATGAATTACTCCGGAGTGGTGTTGAGCGGAAGTTCGAGATTCTTGGAGAAGCGCTGAATAGAATCAGGAAGGATGATGTGGTTTTCCAGACTGATCGCCCCGATCTGTTCATAACCGCCATGCTAAAACAGGATCTGGAAGCCTTCCTGAATCATCCGGTGGACGTCGTTCGGTTGCGAGACACCATGAATCCACGTCTAAAAGCCAGAATCGAACGGGAGGCGATCTATGTATGATTCTGGTTTGTTATTGGAAAGATAGCAAACCGTATTGATGGCGTTGGAGGGAATTCCCCGCCGCTGCGCCGACATCTCCCAGCCGAGCGATTTTTCGGCCGACGACGCTGGATAGGACCGTATGGATACCGTCTGTAGGATCTTGATCGCCGCCGGAGAGGAGTTCAAGAATATTGATAAGCAAACGGAGGGCAAGCTTTTTACCCGCTACCCGCAAGTGCAATGGCGCGTGGCCATGGGACTTCGGGATGTTCCGGCTCATGGCTATTTCGATGTGGATACCGAGCAGCTCTATACGATGACTTTGTTTACGTGGACGAAGAGAGCTTTGAGAAATACAAACCCACCTCTTTCCGGCAATTGGTTACCGGCTTCAGGGAATACAAAGAGAAAATATAATTGATTCTCAGGGGTCCCTGGGGCCACCCATGCATCATAAATATCTGCGTTCATGCGGCCACTGTCGTATTGGAAAGGAGGTCTGGACCTGGCATACCCCCGATAAATCCCCCCCACCCCCCTTTCATAAAGGAGGGAGGAGGATTCCGAGTTGTCGGGTTACGCTGCGCTAACCCGACCTACGGCCTGATATAGACACGACAGACGCTCTTCTGGGGAATTAAGGAGGGAATTATGAAGCGAATGGGTTTGCTGCTTACCTTGACCTTGACGGTTGGGATCGCACTGGGGGTGATCGGGACTCAGGCTTTGAATGCGCAACAGGAGCCGATGAAGCGTACCGTGCTCCTCAAGACGGATCTGGCAGGGATTGAGGGGAAAGAAGGTGTACTAGCTTTGGTGGAGTTCGCGCCTGGAGCGGCGACTCAGTCCCACTATCACCCGGGGGAGGAAATAGCGTATCTCCTTGAAGGCGCGGTCAGCCTGGAGGTCCAGGGGAAATCGCCCATCACCTTCAAGCCTGGCGACACGTTCCATCAGCCGCCCAAACAGGTGCATCGCGTGAAGAACCTCAGCTCGACCATGCCAGCCAAGGCCCTGGCGTTCACTATTGCAGAAAAGGACCAGCCACTCACCGTCCCCGTGAAGTAACCACGGTTAGCTGAGCAACACCCCATGCGGCCGCGGCCGCACCACGGCCGATAAAAACCCCCTCAATCCCCCTTTACGAAAGGGGGAGGCACGGAGGCGTATCAGGAATATCCCCCCCCTTTTAGAAAGGGGGGTTAGGGGGGTTTAGCTGAAGCTGACGCCTGATAGCTGAATTTGGTGGCGGTGACTGGACTCGAACCAGTGACTCCGCGGATATGAGCCGCGTGCTCTAACCAACTGAGCTACACCGCCGCGATAGCTCGCGTTTAAATCCACGCCCCCGCGGGGGGGCGACTCTTGATGAGTATGTACGGTAATGTGCAGCGCTTGTCAAGCGGAAGGAACCCTGACTGGATGGTGCGGCTCGCACTGCTGGAGCCTTGGCGAACTCGGTCTCAGAGGAGCTTGGCCAACACCTTGGCATCCCAGTCTTGCGCGAGTTCGCTCAGTTCCCGGGCCAGCCGTCGCCCTTCTTCGTCTGTTGTCCAGAGATTGTTCCATGCGTCGAGATCCGCATAGGCGGAGAATTCCCACAGTGCAAGGTACTGAGGGCGATGCCCCAGGAGGTCGCGGGAGAAAAAACCAACGAGCTTAAACTGCGGGAGGAGCTTTGCAAAGTGGTCGGCAAATCGCTGATACGCTTCGGATACCTGCTTCCGTGCAATCCCCGGCTTCTGGTCAAACTCGATCATATAGAACATCGCCTGCTCCTCCACGTAGTATCCCTTGCCACGATGCTACAGATCTCTCTGCCGAACATAACTGGACTGTTTTCGTGCAGCGTAGCTTGCCACGCGATCACCAAGATGTCAAACACTTTTCGGACTTTCCGAGAACCCTCAGCCGCTTAGGACTTAGAGCGGCCAGAACCCCCGGCGGTACCCCATCTCCCAAAACATCCATTCGTACCGGCCGGAGGCGATTGCGTGACAGCCGCTGGGGCCGCTTCAGATTGTCAACTAACAATGGCATTGACTTGGTGGCCTGCTCTTGAATGTTGCCAACCAGCGATCGAATTCGTCTTCGCCTTGACGCGCCGGATTCTCTCGGTCGAGTTCCCAACGGAAGGGATTTGTTGCAATATACTCCTGGATGCGGTTCAAGGATTCTTCGCTTCGGATGACGTGTTCGTAATAGTTCCGTTGCCATAACCGACCGAGAAAAGGTGGCCAGAACCCGGTTGTCACGCCGCGGATGTATTCGTTGGTGGTGATCGACTTGAACGCCCCCACGATGCTCCCGACCGTAGGGGCAACCCTTGTGGTTGCCCTATCGTCAGGGATTCCCTCTTGGGCACCCACGAGGGGTGCCCCTACGGTGATGATCCCGTGGATGTGATTCGGCATCACCACAAATGCATCCAATTCAATCGTTGGAAATCGCTGCGAGAGTCCATCCCACACTGCCTGAACCAGCCGACCTGCGTCATTGAGGTGCATCGCCCCATCCACAACATCACCAAAGAGGCACTCTCGGTTCTGGGTGCAGACCGTCACGAAATAGGCGTCCTCCTTGGAATAATCGAATCCCTGGAGGCGAAGGGATCGTCGGTGGTTCGTAGGGGCGCTGCTTGCTGCGCCCTTGGGGCCGTTGCTTGCTCTACTCATGAGGGGCGCAGCAAGCGGCGCCCCTACACCGACATAACGAAAAGAATCATACAGCGAAAGCATCTGGATCAGATATTAGTGGGGATCGACTCGCCGGCGGAACCGGTCAGTGCCTTCTCGGAGGCCTCGCTGAGGGCCTTGACATGCCGGCGGTCTGTGGTGAAGACCCGGTAGTGGGCCACCTTGGGTGGTATGTCGCGGAATAGCTCCATGAGGGGTCTGGGCGACACCTCGCCCGTGGCCGGATTGTACATGAAGATCTGCTTGCTCCCTTCCGCCAGCGGGTTGAGGGGACGGGTATCGAGCGCGGCCATGTCCACCTTGAACTCGATCCCACACAGGCGCTTGGATAGATGGCGGCGGATCGCCTCCTCCAGATGTGTGGCGGTCTGAAACTGGACCATCCGCTGGGACTCTTCGATGGTGGATACAAAGTCATATGCCATCTTCCACTTGACCTTCCGGCCCAAGATCTTCCCCCATTCCGCTCCCAGCGCTCGCTCGTGCGGATCCTTCGATGTGGCCCACTCGCGGACCCGCTCGAGCAGGAACCAATCGGTCAGCTCCAGGTATCGGTCTAGCGCTTTGTACGGATTATACGGGGCGATCCGCGCCATCGTCCCCTTAAAGATCTCCTGTATGTGCAGGTCGATAGCTCTGGTCGTCCGGTGATGGTAGACGTTCACGTAAAGGGCGATCTTCGCGTTCAGGAACCGCATCAGGGCCGACTCTCCGGCTTTGTGCAGGCTCAGCCCCTTCGGCGTGAAAAACGTGTACAGCAGCAGCCGCTCGATGTCCACCATATCAAGCGAGAAGCCGGTCATATAGGCGTCTCGCTGGACGTAATCAAGGTTGTCCACGGTGTAGATCCCGGAGAAGAGCGGGCGGAGCGCCAGCAGCCAGTCTGGAAAGCCAGTCACGGGGCCGGCCTCCGGCTTCTTGATTAGAAAGGCGATCTGTCTGGGGTCGAGCCGCTCATTCGACGAAAACGGCCCGCTCGGGCTTCGGCGGATCGCTTTGATGATCCCCCCTAGCCTCTTCGTGATGATGGCCATTCCCAGGATCTCGTGGTTCAGCCGCTCGCCACCAACGTGAAACTGCTGCAGGAAGTGCTCGTCGAAAAAATGCCCGAAGGGACCGTGTCCCACGTCGTGGAGCAACCCGGCAAGCCTCAGGAGTTCTTCGATGAACGGCTTAGACGGCAAGGCCTCCCCGAATGTCTCCTTCAGGCTGGGATAGAGGTGTCGGGCGAACGCGCCGGCCATGTGCATGGTCCCCAGGACATGCTGAAACCGACTGTGTTCGCCGGAGGGGTAGACCCACCAACTGCTCTGTAGTTGGTGGATGCGGCGCAACCGTTGGACCCAAGGGCTATCAATGATCTCCTTCTCGGTCCGTTCCGACCGGTCACCCTTCGGCACAGTGAAGACAATATAGCGGTGGATCGGGTCCGCCAGTAACGCCACCCCTTCGTAGGGTGACGCAAGTGGCGATCCCCCGCTCCCAATCACTTGTGGTGTGGTGACGCGTCGTGTAACCATCGATCGCTCCTTGTAACTACTTAGCTAGATAGACTGTAGGCTTTTAGACTGTAGGAACGCGCACGGATGAGCCAGGCGTTTGCCGAATGCGACGCGAATAATGATGGAGACCGAAAAGGTTCTGGGCGCCTTGATTCGGTCCATGCTCAATGGCTAACAGCCTTCAGCCTACAGCCTAAACACCTGAGTAGTTATCACCCCTTTAGATCAATGCAGATTCCAGGACGATGCCACGATCCAGCATCTCGGTTGCCCGCGACAGCGTTCGCGTCAGACCCGTCGGCAACTCCGGGCTCTCTTCGAGCTGCCGGCACAGGTCTATCAGTCGACGGAATGCCCGAATAAGGTCACCCTCGTGCCCTCCGAAACTCTGCTCTACCAGCGCAACCCAGTCGTCCTCGCCTGAGGCCCACCGATGGGTAGCCGCCAGATAGGTCGTGTGCATCGAGACTGGAAGGTCGACATGGTAGGATCGCTGAACCCTGTCCACCTCCTGGCTCAGCCCTTCCAGCGTCTTCACGCGCCGGCGAAGGTGCGCCTGATCGCGGAGGAACAGCTTGGCGACGGCCTGCTCGTTTGTTCGCGGTTCCTCTATCAGGCACGAGAGCAGCGCTGCAAGCTCCTCAGGTGAAAGCCCATCCAGAAGGCCGGAGAAAGCGACCCGGGCTACCAGCAGTTCGTTATCGTGGCGCAGTGATGCAATGAGGAGACCTTCCGCGCGCAACAGCCCATTCTCGATGTAGTCAAAGTGCTGCAGGATCGCCACAACTCGCAGGAACTGTTCCCAGTAGGAATTCTGGAGCTGCTGCTGCGTCTGATGGTGACGCTCCAGCATCTGTCCCAATTGTCGCGACTGCTTGATCTGTCGCTCTCGGCGCCCCCGTTCGGGGCAGCGGTGACAGGGCATCTGGGAAAGGGCAAGAGCCATCGCGTCGAGTTTCGCCCTGCCCGCCTCAGCCGATTCTCCGGTGAAGAAACTGAGCGATGAGGGACCAGGTCGGGCACGACCACGACGGCGGCCACGGCCCCCTGTACGGCCGGCCCGCGCAGTCGCTACATGCAACGTCATGAGCCGTTCCCGCTCTTGCTCGAGCGCGGCGCGCCGCTCCCGATACTCTATCAGCGTGCTGACCGGGCAACAGGGTGATGCTATGCCCTCGGCGTCGGCTAGCCTGCGGATCACTCCCGCCTGTTCCGTCCTGATGGTCTCGATCTTCCGACGATTCTGGAACTGGCCAAAGCTTTTCTCGATGGTCTTGCGGATCGCCTCCGGCTCTCGGTACAGTGCGATCAGCAAGGTAGCGCTGCTGTAGCCGATCCGGAATTGGCTCTCGATCGGCTCCGGATCGCCTCGTACCATGCGGACTGCGTCTTCGGCCGCCTCAGCAGAATCGAGCGCCAGGAGGCAGGTCCCTTCAGGATCGATCCCTCGTCGCCCGGCCCGGCCGGCCATCTGGGTCAACTCCCCTACGGTGAGCCCACGGAATCCGAAATCGCTCCGCTTACGAAGTCCTCCTATCACCACGCTTTTGGCCGGCATGTGAATCCCCAGGCTCATGGTTTCGGTCGCGAAGACGACCTTCACCAGTCCCCGCTCAAATAGAACCTCGGTGAGCCGCTTCAAAGCCGGTAGGACGCCGGCGTGGTGCAGCCCCACACCGCGACGGAGCCCACGTAGGATCAGCCGATTCAGATTAGTCTCAGGGCTGATGCTCGGATAATCGAGGAGTGTCAGTTGGATCGCCTCCTCCACCTCCTCACCTCTGGCGGGATCTAAGAGCGGCTCGCCACGCTCCAGGAGGCGAGCGAGGGCTCGTTCGCATCCCGATCGACTGAAGATAAAGTAGATGACCGGCAGCCAGTGGTGCGCCCGCAATACGGAAATGGCAATGCTTTCGTCGAGCGCGCGACGGCGTAAGATCTGGTGCCGCCGTTCTCCACGCCGCTCCCATCGGCCGATACCACGATCCTCCGAAATGCTTCGGTCTGAGAAGGAGGCTTGAATAATTCGTCGAGCTGAAGCTGGATCCGGCGGCCAGAGCTGTCCCTCCTTATCGCAGAGCAGGTACTGAAGGGGAACTGGTCGGACCAGGTGGTGGATGGGCCGGATCGGTCGGTGCGTCTGGCTGATCCACTCAGCGATCTCGCCGATGTTGCTGACGGTAGCCGAGAGGGCGACGAGTTGGACTTCAGGAGGGCAGTTGATGATAATCTCTTCCCAGACGGTCCCCCGCCCTACATTCCCCATGTAGTGGCATTCGTCCAGCACCACATAGTGAAGCCCCTCGAAATCGCCCCCGTAGAACTTGTTTCGGAGGATCTCGGTGGTCATGATCACGAGTGGTGCGCGAGGATTCACCTTCACGTCGCCGGTGAGAATGCCGACCATCTCTTCACCCCACTGACGGGTGAAATCGGCATACTTCTGGTTACTCAGCGCCTTTATGGGAGTCGTATAGGCGATACGCTGCTGATGAGCCAGGGCCTGGTAGATCGCGAACTCAGCGATGAGGGTTTTACCCGCGCCGGTTGGCGCGGAGACGATTACAGAGCTGCCCCCCGCAATCAGGCTGATGGCCTCTTCTTGGAACGGGTCAAAAGGGAACGGGTAGCGGTCGCGGAACGACTCGATAAGAGCCCGCGCGTCTTGCGGTAGGGGCGATGACCCGATCTCGATAGGGCTGTGTCCTTTTGCCATCTTGACTTATGAGATTAGCAGATCGCGCCCGTCGCTTCAACCACCTCGGCTCGTCTCGTGTGATTCCCTTGTTCCGAGAGGATACGTCGTGTAAACTCGGGTTGATGGGCAGGTGTAACTACTCAAGTGTTTAGGCTGTAGGCTGAAGGCTGTTAGTCGTTGCGCATGGACCGAAGCAAGGCGCCCGGAACCTTTTCGGCCTCCATCATGTTCGCAGCGCATTCAGAAAACGCCTGGCTCATCTGTGCGCGTACCTATAGTCTAAAAGCCTACAGTCTATCTACCTTGAGTAGTTACTCGGTCTCCTGAATGAGCTGAAAAGCCAGAAAGGTATTTCAACTTGACAGAGGAACAATCACAGGCAGAAGAGGCGATCAGGGAACAGATACAGGCCGCGGTAGAGGCGATCGACGGAGCGCTGCAAGGGATTGTGCGTTTCCTTACACCGCTTAGACCGACCATGCGGAATGAGTTGATTCAGCTTATGGGCGCCCATGTGGAACAGGCGCGGCACGCCAAGGAGTCTCTCGAAAGGATCCTTCTGGAGTTACAACGGCACGGGGAAAAGTAAGTCGGTCAGATCTCCCCGCTCTGCCTGTCCCCGGAAGATTCGACTATCCGGACATAGCCTAGGGTCCGCAGGAATCTCTCCCCTTCAGCCGATTTGAGGAAACTCAGCAGATAGTCGCTGAAGCTTTTCGCCATGTCCGATGAGAGATACGCCGGATGACCAGTGGCGCACCAGATTATGATCTTATGGTAAAGGCTCTGAATATCTCCTGTCATAGCGACTCCTTCTTCACCGAACCTTCGACTTGGGAGAGTCAGTCTCCGCCATCTTCTCATCCTCGAATTTAGCCTGCATCTTCTTTACCAGATTCTGGTAGGAGGAGGTGCGAATGATCTTGCTGAACTGAGTACGATAGTTATTCACCAGGCTTACACCCTCGATGATAATATCGTAGACCTCCCACTTAGAGTCGGTCTTCTGCACACGGTAGAAGATTGGAACTTCCTGATTCCGTTTAGTTATGATCTTAGTCCGAACCTCGGAATAGTTTCCATCCGACGTCTCCTCCAGGTACAAGATCTGCTCGCCCGTGTACCCCTCGACTCGGTCGATATAGGTCCGTTCCAATAAGTCGGTAAAAAGACGAATGAATTCGGTGCGCTCCTCTGGAGTACGCGCGCTCCAGTTCCGACCCATGGAGCGCTTTGACATCTCAGAGAAATCAAATTGTTCCACCACGATCTTGTGGAGCTTAGCCCGACGCTCCTTGGTCTTCTGCTCACCCTTGAGAGTCGGGTCGGTCAAGATCTTTAATACCTGGTCCATGGTCCCCTTGATCTGATCTGTCGCCGGACCGGCAAGACCAAGTCCCGGTGTCCACAAGACCGCCATGGTTGCTCCGGCAAGCACCAGCGCCTTCCATCTGTTCCTGGTATCGGACTGCTTCGCGATCACTTTGCCTCCTCCTTTACGGCTCGCCCTGTGGCGTACTCGATATTCGCAAGCGAAAGGTTGTAATTGTACATGGCTTTGAAGTTGTCTGCCCGCAGCTTGGCGTATGTCTCCGCAGCTTGGCCTAGGTCCCTGGACTCCCCGACTCCTAGATCGTAGTTCGCTTTAGCTGCCACCAGCCATTTCTTCGCGTTCCGCCACCCATCCTCCGTGGCCTTAAGTGTCTCCTGTGCCTCAGCGAGCTCTCGATGAGCCTTACGCACCTGTAACGGGATCCCTTGCTCTGCAAACTGCTTCGTCTCACTGACTTTGAGGTGCTCCGCCTGAGCCGCCCGGATCTTTCCTCTGGTGATTCCGAAGTCAAGGTCGTACTTGAAGCCAAGAACAATCACGGCATAGCGATCGTTCAGCGGATCGAAAGCAAAGGGATTCTGCTGTCGGGTTCGATTTCCCGCCTGGGCGTACACGCTGTTTACTGCGGCGAAGAACTGGGGATACAGGTTACTCTCCTCTGCCATGACCAGCGCTTCCGTAGCCTTGAGCCCTGCCCGCACCTGAGCCATCTCTGGACGTAGCTCCAGCGCCATACCCATCCCTCGATCTACCGGTTCCACATCCTTAGGGGAGGCCTCCAGCCCTATCGCATCCAGCTCAAACGGTTGCGTGCGATTAAGACCTGCGTAGAACATCAGGGCGCCCGTGGCCAGATCAAACCCTTTTTGGGCCTCTTCCCTGTTCTTCAACACCTCGCCTCGGAACGCCTTCAGTTTGTATAGATCTATCTCGTCAGCGCCCGGCACTTCAGCCTTGAGCCGCCGTGTCGTCTTCACAATCGCCTTGTCGAGATCCCCGCTGATCTCGTCAATCAACCCAAGCATGTCGCTCGCCATCAGTCGGCTATAGTACAGCTCCTTAACCCGTAAGATCAGGTCAGCGGCCTTCTCCTCCACCTTTGCCTTCTCGACCTTCACCCCCTCTTCCGCAGCGCTACGAAAGCCCGTAAGCTTTCCAAAGGTATAGAGGGGTTGGACCAGCTTCATCTCGACTCGCTCGAACACATTATTGACAGTGGGATCGTCCTTTCTGTCAGGAGAGCTCGCCGCGTCGCCGCGGGCGCGAGACGACGGTCCCACTATCGCAGTCACCTCGATCTGCGGAAATCGTCCGGCATCGGCCTGATCCTTCTTCGCCATCGCCACCTCGGCGCCTCTCTGCATCTGACGTATCTCCGGGCTTATAGCCAGGGTCCGCCCGATTAGATCTTTCAGGGTGTAGACGGCCTTCGGAGCCGGCGGTTGCGCAGACGTCGGCCGTATGGCAGCCACCGTTGTAATGAGCGCCAGGGGCAACACAATCCAATGTGCTTGTCTCACTCGTCCTGCATTCATCATGGGCGACTCCTTCGAGAGCAACGGTTCAACATAAGCTGTACAGGTTGCCTCTTCCGTCTAGATCTTACCAAAAATATAATTCGAGATGAGATTCTCTATGTCTATGGGGTCTTCGGTGTCCCGAAGCTTACCTCCCGGCTGGACCAGTTTTTCAGAGCCCCCGGGTGTAATCCTCACATACTTCTCACCGATTAACCCCTTTGTCCGGATCGAGACGATTGCATCATCCTGAAGTTCAATACCAGTGTCGATCCTCATAGCGACGACGGCTCGATAGTTCTCCAAGCCTATCGCTTTAACCCTACCTACCGCTACCCCGGCGATCTCAATCACCGCCCCCTGCTTCAAGCCTGCGACTGAGTCGAACGCGGCCAGGACAGTATATCCTCGTTCGCTGACCACCTCAAGCTTTCCGAGCTTGATCGAGAGGTAACCCATGCTTACGATTCCCACCACCACGAATAACCCTACCAGCGTTTCCATAGTCAGTCGCTTCATTGATCTCGCCCTCCGTCTTGGTCCCCGAAGAACCCTGTCGACATCGCCAGAAACTACACGCCAGATCGGTTGGCCTGCTCCGGACCAGTCTCGCTATTGCTGGTCCCGGTGATGAACTGCCGGATAATAGGATTGGCGGAGGCCATGATGGCCTCTGGACTATTGTGCTCCACGATAATCCCATTATCGAGCATCGCTACCGTCTGGGCGATGTCGAAAATCTCCGGAATCTCGTGGCTGACCACTACGGCGGTGAATCCGAAGCGCTTGTGGGCGTCCAGAATCAAACGGTGGATAGAGTGCAACAGGATCGGATCGAGGCCCGTCGTCGGCTCGTCAAAAAGAATAATCTCCGGATCATGGACCAAGGCTCGGGCCAGAGCTGCCCTCTTCCTCATCCCTCCGCTGAGTTCTGCGGAATATTTATGCGCCATATCAGCAAGACCCACGGCCTCCAGCCGCTGCATGGCGCGCTTGGCGATCTCGCCTTCTGACAGCCGGGTCTTTTCTCGCAGCGGGAAGGCAACATTGTCTAACACCGTCATCGAGTCAAATAAGGCGCCCCCTTGAAACAAGACGCCGAACTTTTCGCGTACCTGATCCAAGGCTTTACCGCGGAGCCGGCCGAGGTCGATCCCATCAACCAGCACCTGACCGCTATCCGGTCGCATGAGGCCGATAAGGTGCTTGAGCAGCACGCTTTTCCCGCCTCCACTCCTCCCAATAATAGCCGTAACCTGCCCCCGTGGAATGGTCAGGTTCACCCCATTGAGTACCTGTTGCCGCTCAAACCTTTTGTAAAGATCAATGATCTGGATCATCCAGTTTAAAATAGGACGGCGGTCATAACGTAGTTCCAGACCAGTACCAGTACCGACGAGAGCACTACCGCCTCTGTTGTCGCCCTTCCCACGCCCTCGGCCCCATACCCGGCATAAAACCCCTTGTACGTGCATACCCAGGTGATAATGAGGCCGAAGCTCAGCGACTTCAGGAAGCCGCCCCGTATGTCACTCATCTCCACCATGTTCCGCATCTCGGAGAAATAGGTGCCAGAACTGACACCGAACAGCTTTACCCCAACGAGGTAGCCGCCATAGATACCAACCACGTCAAAGATGCCGGTCAGGAGCGGGACTGCAATCAGTCCCGCGATCACCTTAGGAACCACCAGGTATTTCATGGGATTGACGGCCATTGCCTCCAGCGCGTCGATCTGCTCGGTGATCCGCATGATGCCGATTTCTGCGGCAGAGGCCGATCCGGCCCGCGCCGTCACCATCAGGGCTGCCATCACCGGCCCCAGCTCCTTGATCAGGCTCAGGCCAACAGCCGGACCGAGAAGGGCTTCGGACCCGAACTTACGAAGCGTGTAGTACCCCTGAAGCCCTAGGACCATTCCGCTGAAGGCCGCGGTGAGAAGAATAATAGAGCTGGACTGCACCCCGATAAAATAGACCTGACCGACAATACGCCTGAACTTCAGCGGTGGCATGACCGCCAAGAAACCGGTGGAACCCAGGAAGATGGCCATGCGCCCCATGGCTTGCACTTGCTTGAGAACCGCGCGTCCGACGGCCTCTAACGGGTTATTCATTCTCTACTCCAAGGGAGATTCTCGGTGCGCCGGCAAAGCGACTGACAGTCTGGTAGGATTGCATACGCTCCCCCAAGTTGTCAATCGTTTCCTACTGTTACCTGGTCGAGGTCTTGGTCTATTCCTGATCCTGAATCTGAGCGCCCCGGAACCCCACCGCCGACACTTGGAGTCACCATCCGTTACACACTTCCTGAAGTAAACTCTTGTACCGAGATCATGACTACATTATGATACTAGACATTCCTTATGAAGATACGCACGAGCCATCAGTACGCAGCGGTCAGCCTGCGAGCAAGACCTGAAGGCCCACCGCTGATTGCTCGTTAGGTCTAATGCGGCGCTACCAGGCCTGGATGTGATGCCCGGGCGAGGAGGCTGAGTTGAGCACATCAATCATCCCGACAACCTCAACAACATTGGGCTACCCAAAACGTGGGGCACGGCATCGGATCTGGCCTGCGCTCGTCGGTCTTGCAGTGATACTGCTAGGGCTTGTATCGCTAACGTCTGCAGCAAAGCACACCCCCAACCCGGCGAGTATTCCCCTGCCCATCAGCGGGACGATGAATGAGAAGGGAATCCCGGTCGGCTGGGATCTGGAAACCTTTCAGAACCATCATCAAATCAAGCTCGAGCCTCTTAAGGATGGTCAGTTCGGCATCCGCCTCGTGAGTGAAGAGAGCTCTTTTGGGCTACACAAGGTGATAGAGGTGGACCTAAAAGAGTTTCCGATACTGAGCTGGCGGTGGAAGGTAGATCGCTTTCCTCTGGCAGGTGACATCCGTGAAAAGGACAAAAATGACCAGGCCGCCCAACTCTACGTCATCTTCCCGAACTCGCTTATCAGGCTACGAAGCCCCATGCTCGGCTACCTCTGGGATAGTAATGCCCCCGCAGGAACTACTGCCGACGGCCATTCCCCCATTACCCCCATTAAGGTCATTGTCCTGCGGAGTGGAAAGCAGCAGTTGGGCAAATGGGTCCAGGAGCGCCGAAATGTCGCCGAGGACTACGTGCGACTTTTCGGCCAGAGCTCACTCCCCAAGGTGGGGCGTGTTGCTATCTGGATCAATTCCCAGCACACGAAATCAACTGCCCAGTCGTCGTTCGCCGATCTTCAGTTCCAACGAGCCAATTAAGCCAAACCCTCCACTGATTAGTGCATCAGCCTGGTAGAATGCCTTCACCGGGAACTTGGTGGAACCTGATCTTCTCCTCGTCATCAGGCCTGGATGGGCGGGTCCAGCGTATCCACCATACGCCATCACGCCGAAACAACCCGCGATCTATCCCGCCTGTCCGCGCCAGGCCCCCTACCGCCTAAGCCACACAACTTCAGAAAGGAGGTGAACCTCTACGTGTTGTCCTCTGATTGAAACACTTCTCTACCAGAGGTGGTACACTTTTCAATTACCATTGACATATGCACGATCGTGACCGTGAACAGCAGGAATCGTCACGATAAATAGTGTCTGTCCCTATTTTCTCATTTTCTATAATCTATTTTAGGGTTTTTGCACACCTCTTGACATGACATCAGAATGTGGTAAGGAATAGGCTCATCTGTCAATGCAACTGCCACTTCCGGGAATGGAAGAGAGATCGAGGGTTATGAGAGTGTTTCTGAGGGGCCCTGTCGAGGTCGTACGGCTAGTGATCGCGTAGAGCGTAAAGGAGGGGGTGACCATGAGCGACGATGTGAACGCCGGCGATAAACACGGCAAAACAGCCTTGATGAGAGCGGCTGAGGAAGGCCGTCCCGAGGCCGTGCAAGCGCTGATCGCGAAGAGCGCGAATGTGAACGCCAAAGATGAATATGGCTGGACGGCCTTGATGAGAGCGTCTCTGCGAGGCCATCTCGAGGTCGTACAGCTACTGATCGCGCACGGCGCATGGGTACACGTCAAAACTGACGAGGGCTGGACGGCCTTGATGAGAGCGTCTCTTACGGGCCATCTCGATGTCGTACAGGCGCTGCTCGCGCAGGGCGTGGATGTGAACGCCAGGCAGGACAATGGTGCAACGGCCTTATTCTGGGCGTCTCAGGAAGGCCAGCTCGAGGTAGTACGGACGCTGATCGCGCATGGTGCGGATGTGAACGCCAAAACTAACAAGGGCGTAACGGCCTTGATTATAGCGTTTAATAGGAGCGAGGACGAGGTCGTGAAGCTCCTCAAGGAAGCCGGCGCAAAAGAGGAGATACCCCGGGGCTGATGCCAGTGGCAGCGGACGAAAAGAACCCGACGGACCAGAGATCGTTCCGCTCCTGAGTCCCACGGCGTTGTCGGAAGAGGCTCGGCGCACAACCTCTGTTTGGCGATCACAAAATTCTTGACAGTGCAGTTAGCTGTTGGATATTGCGGCTAAATTCAGTTTTAAGCAGCCTGGCAGTCTCAGCAGATAGTCTGCCGGCGTTTGCAGCCGGCTAAGGCGGCTCACCTTAATAGTTAATCTGACGAGACCTAGGAACCGAGCTTAGATGTGCGGAGACCGGCAAGCCATCCTCAATGATGCGTGTTCGCGCGCGGCTCATTCGTAGTATTAAGCGCCTTCGGTGGGGGTCTACGTGT
Source organism: Candidatus Methylomirabilis limnetica (assembly GCF_003044035.1). Lineage (NCBI taxonomy): Bacteria > Methylomirabilota (SeqCode) > Methylomirabilia (SeqCode) > Methylomirabilales (SeqCode) > Methylomirabilaceae (SeqCode) > Methylomirabilis (SeqCode) > Candidatus Methylomirabilis limnetica. The sequence goes on along the minus strand of NZ_NVQC01000013.1, from coordinate 17,298 downwards.
GTCTCGTGCATTCCTTGGTTGGCTCATAACTATCACATACGACGTCTTCGGATCTTACGACAGGCGGGCTTCGATCTGCTTTGACGAACTCAATTCTGTCTCCCCATTTGGCGAAGAGAGAGCGAGGGGGGTATCCCCGTGTCCAGCGCTGACGACTCGGCCCCCACCTTCGCTCATTCCGGAAGAACTCTTAAGGTCAGCGAACAAAGATCATCGCGTATAGCCAGAAGAGCGCAATCACCCCATAGGCAAGCGGGGTGACGACAGATAGCCCGACAAACCAGTACACTGACTGGGGCATCCCTGACCATAAGCGATAGCCAAGCAGTTTCTCCAACTCGGCTGCTCTCTCCTGCATGTGGCTCATGTAGCGCACCGCGTTCTTTTCACAGGCCCAGAAGAAACAGGTCGCCAAGAAGCCGAATACCTTTGCCGTTGCCTTCACCAGAAACGATTCTTGTGGAATAATCCCAAAACCAACGACCGCCAGACCTACGGAGAGCGTCAAGAACAGGGTCCGCATGGCAAAGCAAACCGCGCTATAATGTCTTATGGTCAAACACACCTGAACATATTCCGGATCGGAATTCTTTTCCATCTGGCCCCTCCATCCTTCCCGGCGGGATGGGTCCCGCCTTCTTCATCCTGAGGTGCCCAAGTGTGCAATCCCTTTCCTCACACTACTGCGCTGTGCTGCGTTCTGCAAATCCTGGTCTATAGGCTAGCGAGAGGCGCTCAACGTCACAAGGGGAGATGTGAGTCGTGACTAGACCCACCCCGCTAAATTTCTGGAGACGCTGGGCTTAGGTCCTTTCGACTATTTGATTACCTCAACGAGCTCGTGACGGAGCTACAGGGGTTGTGAGGGGTCTTAAATTCAGGTTGAAGAACTCTACCGTCCCGCCGTACACCTTCCCATAGCCCACATGCCGTCCATTCGCGTCGTAGAACTCGATGGTCTGTGACTGCTGAAAGGTTCCCATGCAGCCGGGAGAGGCTACCCCTTGTACCATCCCGAGACACCGACAGCCTCAATCGGTATCCAAAAAAATAGCTCTTACTTCCGAGAAATCTTTCGAAAGACAAACCACACCAGGCCATATCCGATCACTAAGGCGCCGATCATAACTATCCAAACAATATCGATTCCGTCAAGTCCCATTAACGCGCCCCTCGATGTGTGAGATTAAAGTCCACGATTATGTTACGCCCGCCTACCACCCTTTAAAACCGTGACACCTGCCTGACTCTATTGATATGGCCGAAGTCGGTCTGTAAGCCGGATCCTGTACGGCCGGACCTTACGGCCCGACCGGATGACCATTCCTCTAGGCCCGACGTTACCGCCGGGCTCAAGCAGCCTACCCGTTCCGCCTGCCCCGAAAGGGACACGAGAGCGGGCCGCTCTCTGCATGATGGGGCGGAACCTATTTGGCCTTGCTCCGGGTGGGGTTTGCCAAGCCGGCATGTCACCATGCCGCTGGTGCGCTCTTACCGCACCTTTTCACCCTTACCCACGGGCCGTTCGGCTACGCTTGAAACGAAACCTAGCGGCCGATGATGCTGCGCGGGCGGTATCTTTTCTGTGGCACTGTCCGTGAGGTCACCCTCCCTGGGCGTTACCCAGCACCCTACCCTGTGGAGTCCGGACTTTCCTCCCGTCCGCCAAAGGCGAACCGGCGGTCATCCGACCGACTTCGGCCACTACCAACGTAACGCACACTGGCACGATTTGCAATAGTGATCCTTGCTGGTGGTATGCGTCTACCGTTTCCTTCTATTCACCGTTCACCCTGAACTGGTCGAAGGATACATCGGCTGAAATCCCTCCCGCGCATCATCGGCCCTCGCGTCGGCTCCCGGCTTCACCGCTCCCCGCTTATAACATGCGGGGACAAGGATGATAACGCCTGCCCCCTCAAGTTCTTAGAGGGGGATGAAATATCGCCTCGTAAATCCCCCGTACCCGCTCCGTATGGCGCTGGTAGTCAGCCAGAAACCGCTCCCCTGGACCGCCACCGTCACCCGCTTCATACCCGAGCCGTCGAGCCAGGCGATCGAGCCGGTCCGGATCGCTGGGCAACACGGAGGTCTCAAGATCGGCCACGACCCGAAGACGATTCTGTACGGTGCGCAGGAACCGATATGACGTACTGAGGTCAACAGCATCTGAGTCGGAAATCAGACCGGCACCGCGAGCTGATTCGAGGGCCTTCAGCGTACCGCCAACCCGCAGGGCAGAGAGCGTAGATCCGTACGCAAGCTGGAGGAACTGGGCGACAAACTCGATGTCAACAATCCCACCGCTCCCCAACTTCACATGGCGCTCACCGACCCTCTCCTTGGTCAGTTCTACTTCCATCCGGTGCCGCATCGCCGTGATGTTCGCTGCCAGACTCTCCACTGAGGTTGGTCGATAGATAAGCTCGGACAATGAAGCCATGAACGGCTCCGCGATGTCGAGGTCACCCGCGATCGGACGCGCCCTCAGGTACGCCTGGCGCTCCCACAGCTCGGCTGTTCGGGCAATGTGGGTCTCAAATGCCGCGAAGGACTGTGCTACCCTGCCCACCGATCCACCTGGGCGCAGCCGGATGTCGACCCGGTAGACCGTTCCCTCCTTGGTGATAGTCGTGAGGTTCTTGCAGATCTTATCGGCCAGGCGCCCGAAATATTCTGTATGGCTCATACACTGGGACCCGCCTGCAGTCGTTCCTTCCTGCGCATACGCGAAGATGAGATCAAGGTCGGACCCATACCCCATCTCCTCGGCACCGCATTTGCCAAGGCCCAAGACGACAAACCCCGCCGGGGATGGTAGACCATACTGCGGCCCCAGGTCCTCGCGAGCCAGCCTATATGCCGTCTGAACACAGGCATCCGAGAGACGCGTCAAGGCTCTACTCACTTCGTCCAAGTCGGCTTTTCCGATCAGGTCCAGGATACCGATTCGGAATTCCTCTGCCTGCTTGAACCGCCGCAACGCATCCAACTTGGGGCTTCCAGCCGGGGCGTCGGCCACCGCGCGCCAGCATTCCTCAACCAACTCGCCGGGTCGACCACGTTCAGCCTGATCGGGTAGGATCAGCAGGTCCAAAAGATCGGGGTGCAGGATCAAAAGCTGCGAGAGGAACTCGCTTGAGCCAAAGAGTCGCATCAGGTGGATCAGGGTGAGCGGCGCCTGCTTGAAGACGTCGTACACCACAGCGCCGGAACCAACCCGCTCGATAAACCGCTCAAAGTGCAGGAGGGCCAGGTCCGGGTCCGGCGCCTGCGTCACACCCTCCATGAAGGTAGGCGCCAGGGTGGCGAAGATTCGCCGAGTATCAGCCGTATGGCGTCTGAAGGGAGGGCCGTCGCGTAACATGATCAGTGAGCGGACGGCGCGATCAAGGTCCGATATGCCGGCGGCTGCCAACTGCTCACGTGCAACGCTTTCGTCTGCCCGTCCATCCAGAAAGTCGGCGAGAGGGTGAGATAATATCTCCTCCGCCTCTAAGGGCGGCTCCCTTAGCAGGTAGTCATATACCTGCCGGACCGCCTGGATGTGCCGCTGATAATCCTGTTGTAAGGCCAGCGCCGGGTCAGACGACAGATTGGGGGAGTAGCCGAGGCGCCGAGCTAACTGAGCAAGGCCGTCATGGTCCGGCGGCAAGACATGGGTTTGCAGGTGATGGAGGATCTGGATGCGATGCTCGACCGTCCGGAGGAAGGCGTAGGCCTTTACCAATGTCGCATGTTCATCGGTGGTCACGCGCCCACGATCAGCCAATCGCTGCAGCGCGCGGAGCGTATTCGGCTCGCGGATCCACGGGTCGCTTGGCCCGTACAGGAGCTGAAAGGTCTGTACAATAAATTCGATCTCGCGGATACCCCCGTAGCCCAGCTTGACATGGCGGAAGGTCTCCTGGTCGCGCTCGACCTTCGCGTTGATCCGATCCTTCATCGCTCGGATCTCCCCGATGGCGCTATAATCGAGTGACCTGCGATAGACGAACGGCACCACCAGCTTCAGGAATGCCTCACCCACCGCCGAATCGCCAGCCACAGGCCTCGCCTTGATCAGAGCCATGCGCTCCCACGTCTGTCCCCATGATTCATAATAGAGTTCATACCCCCTGAGCGAATAGACCAGCGCACCCGCCCGCCCCTCGGGTCGAAGCCGCATGTCAACTCGGAAGACGCGCCCCTCCGATGTCAGGTCGCCGATTGCTTTGATCACGCCCTCTCCCAGGCGGGTGAAGAACTCATGATTGCTCACTCTGCCGATGAGGATGCCTGACGGGCTGGTGAGCCCATCCGTCTCACCTTCCCCTTCGTAGATGAACAGCAGGTCGATGTCCGAACTGAAATTCAGCTCCTCGCCGCCGAGCTTCCCCATCCCGACGATCACAAACCCGCACGCCTGCTCACCAGCGGGTCCTCCATACCGTGGCTCGCCGTACCGACGCACGAGATCAGCGCGGCAAATCTCATAGGCCCGCTGCAGCACTACATCAGCCACCAGAGACAGTTGCTGCGTCACACCGGTCAGATCCAGATTGCCAAGAAGATCCTGGAGCCCGATCCGCAAGGTCTCCCGCATCTTGAATCGACGCAGCGCTGCCCATACCCGCTCCTGGCTCTTCACCCTCGAGAGGAACCCGCCCAGATCTTCGACCAGCTCCTCCTTAGACCTGGTCCTCCGGAGTAGGCCAGGCTGCAGCAGCCAGTGAAAGTCCTGCGGGAAACGGATCAGGATGTCGGAAAGATGCTGTGAACTTCCAAAAAGCGTCAGCAGAAGATCAAGTGACTTAGGACTATCTCTGAGGTGCGAAAAAAAGAATCCCCTATCAATGACCACCTCGGCGTAGCGCTCCAGGTTATTGAGCGACATGTCCGGATCAGCAAGATTGATCAGGCGATCCAGGAGCAGTGGAAGAATCGATTGAAGGGAGCTCAGATGGGACGAGCCAGCCAGGCGTTGCAGGTTCTGCTGCGCTTGTTCAGGATAACGGCAGCCGGCAGCGGCCAGCGCCTCAACCCCAGGTGGAAACGGCATACTCATTGGATGGCCCTCACACAGCTTGATTGCCTGAAAAACAACGAGCGGAAACGGCGCTGCCGTCTCCGCTCGCATGTAACCCAAGGCTGGGTGGGCGCATCAGGCCACGCCTCACTCTTTGCGGGTGTCGCAGACTACCTGACCACGTACCCGCGTCCGGTCATGCAGGCGGCGTAGGCCCTATCGTAGCCATCCTTGCCCTGTGCGTGGGCGCCGCTCCCACCGAGGACAACGCCACCGATCCCACCGGTTGTCGCGCCGATGGCCGCGCCTCTACCGGCACCGCCGCCAGTTGCCGCGCCGATGGCCGCGCCTGCTGCGGCGCCCCCGAGCGCACCCAACACCCCGCCAGTAGCTGCCCCCCTCGTCGTATCCGTAGCTGGATCAAACCTACTCTGCTGCTGCGCCCACGCCTGACACTCGTACTGATCGCGACTAAGCTGCTCCGGGGTCTGTCCGCGCTGCGGATAGGCGTAGTAGCCGGGCTGCGCCTGCGTCGTAGCGCAGCCTGTGACCGCAACCCCAAATGCGATCAGAACTAACCATATTCCTGTACGCTTCATCTCTCTCCTCCTCTATGCTCAGCCCAAGGCCAACGTGAGTTGCACTGAAAACCGTAAAAATACTAGCATGTAGGTCTGACGCGTGCAACCTGCATCGAGTTCAGTCATGTCCTCAGGCCCAGGAGAAAACAGAACGGCCCCGGAAGTTCATCCGGGGCCGTTTGCAGAAAGAGGAACCGAGAATGCTTAGATGTCGTAGTAGAGGGCGAACTCCCAGGGATGAGGGCGGAGGCGAATCGGATCGACCTCGTTCTTCCGCTTGTACTTGATCCAGGTGTCGATGAGATCCGGGGTGAAGACATCGCCCTTCAGGAGGAACTCGTGGTCGGCTTCCAGAGCGTTCAGGACCTCCTCCAGGCTACCCGGTAACTGCCTGATATCCTTCGTCTCCTCCGGCTCGAGCTCGTACAGATCTTTGTCGACCGGCTGTCCAGGGTCAATCTTCTTCTGGATGCCGTCAATGCCAGCCATGAGCATCGCGCTGAAGGCCAGGTAGGCGTTGCAACTGGGATCGGGCGTTCGGAATTCGATCCGCTTTGCCCTCTCGCTCTTTGAGTAGAGGGGGATCCTGGCTGCGGCCGATCGGTTCCGTTGGCTGTATACGAGGTTGATCGGCGCCTCGTAGCCGGGCACGAGCCGTCGGTACGAATTCGTGGTTGGGGCGATGAGGGCGCAGAGCGCGGGCGCATGCTTGAGCAATCCACCGATGTAGTAGCGAGCCGTCGCGGACAGATCTCCATACCCTCCAAGCTCCCAGAAGGTATTTTTGCCACCCTTCCAGAGACTCTGGTGGACGTGCATGCCGGAGCCGTTGTCCTGGAAGATCGGCTTAGGCATAAAGGTGGCCGTTTTACCGTGCTTACGAGCGGTGTTCTTCACGCAGTACTTGAACCACTGCACCCTGTCCGCCATCTTGGTCAGCGTGTCGAACTTCATGTCGATCTCGCACTGACCGGCCGTCGCAACCTCATGGTGGTGAACCTCAACCGGAATCCCTACGGACTCCATCGCTAACACCATCTCCGAGCGGATGTCATGGAGTTTGTCCATCGGCGGTACGGGGAAATAGGCCTGCTTGTAGCGAGGCTTGTAGCCCAGGTTCGGCTTTTCGTCCTTCCCGGAGTTCCAAAACCCCTCCTCCGAGTCAATGAAGTAGAAGCCGTGCTGGTAGCTCTGATCGAACCGAATGTTGTCAAAGATGAAGAACTCCAGCTCAGGACCAACGAAGGCGGTATCTGCAATCGCCGTTGACGTAAGGTACGCCTCGGCCTTTTGCGCAATATATCGCGGATCCCTACTGTAGAGCTGCCTTGTCACTGGATCCATGATGTTGCAGATCATGACCAGGGTGGGCACGGTCATGAAGGGATCCATGGTCGCCGTCGCCGGATCAGGAATCAGGAGCATGTCCGACTCATGGATCGCCTGGAAACCTCGAATGGAGGATCCATCGAACCCGACCCCGTCCGTGAACAGATCTTCCGTCAATTCTCGCCTGGAAAGAGAAAAATGCTGCCACAGACCAGGCATGTCGATGAATCTGAGGTCAACGATCTTCGCGCCTCGCTCGTTCGCCAGCGTGATGACATCCTTCGGTGTCATAGGGCTGCCTTTCCTCCTTCTTGGGTCGAATGATTCGTCGTTGAACAGTTTATGAAGCGGTGGAATTCTCCTTCACCGCGTATCCTCAAATCGCCGCCTCGCCCCTCTCGCCGGTCCGGATCCGGACGACCTCATCGATCGATACGATGAAGATCTTACCATCTCCGATTCGACCCGTCTTCGCCGAGGACAGGATCGTCTCCACGACCTTATCGCACTTGTCGTCCGGAACCACGACCTCGATCTTCACCTTGGGTAGAAAGTCGATGGTGTATTCACTGCCTCTGTACAATTCGGTGTGGCCTTTCTGCCGGCCGAAACCCTTGACTTCGCTCACGGTGAGGCCCTGGATCCCCACCTCGGCCAGAGCGCTCTTCACCTCGTCGAGCTTGAAGGGCTTGATAATCGCCTCGATCTTCTTCATCCGCCATCCTCCGTCTCTGAAGGCGTTTGCTTCCCCGCAGGGGGTCTTATGCCCCCACACCAGACACCACTGCGAGATCTCGCACCCGCCGCATGAACGAGCAAATCGTGTGCCAAGACTCCTAACATCTTCAACTCTGCGCCATTGAGCTGTCGGCCCACCAAACCCGCACCCTTTTGGATATTCCTAGTCATTACGCCGCCCCCTGAGCCTACGTCTTTGCCAAAACTTTACGCAAGTCCTTACTCACCTGACCTTTTTTTATGCAACTATAGCCGAGCCTCCCGGAGATACTTGGCCGCATCCTCCGGAGGGACAGGATTGATGTAAAAACCGGTCCCCCACTCGAAGCCTGCAACCTTGACGAGGGTCGGCATAATCTCAAGATGCCAGTGATAATGGTTCACCTCGGTCTCCTGGAGCGGAGCACTGTGAATCAGGTAATTGTAGGGGGGGTTAGTGAGAACCTGATCCATCTTGCCAAGAACCCCCTTCAACATCCTGGAGCAACTCACCATGTCGACCTTCTTCGAGTCCTGGAAGAACGGCTCGTGATTCCTAGGCAGGATCCAGGTTTCGAACGGAAAGCGCGATGCGAAGGGGGCGATAGCCACGAACTCATCATTCAGCGCGATAACCCTACTCTCCTGCTGCAGTTCCTGGCGGATAATGTCGCAGTAGATACACCGATCTTTGTATTTGAAGTAGGCCTTGGCGCCATCCACCTCTTCACAGGCCCGCTTCGGAACAATAGGGGTAGCGATGAGCTGAGAATGAGGGTGTTCCAAGGAGGCGCCGGCTTGCTCGCCGTGGTTCTTGAAGATCAAAATGTAGCGGAATCGGTCGTCTTTTTTGAGATCGAGTATCCGGTCTCGGTAGGCCCACAGGAGATCCTCTACCCGTTCCTCTGGCATGGTGGAGAGCGTGTCATTGTGGTTGGGGGATTCGATGATCACCTCGTGAGCACCTAGCCCGTGCATCTTATCGTAGATCCCTTCACCCTCCCGATCCAGGTCTCCCTCGATCTGGAGTGCAGGGAACTTATTTGGTATAACACGAAGGCTCCATCCCTTGCGATTAGGCAGGTTACCGTCCTTCCGATAGGCCATAATCTCAGGAGGCGTTTTATCCTCATTCCCTGGGCAGAACGGGCAAAACCCCAACTGCCTCGGTGGCGGAACAGTAGAAAAGTCCGATGGACGCTTCCCTCGCTCTGTCGAAATAATGACCCATCGCGAAGTGATAGGATCCTTGCGGAGCTGCGGCATCCGGTGGTTTCCTCCTTTATCCCGAGATCCCTCGCTTGAAGAGCGTCTAACAGTAAATCACGAGCCTGGGAATGTCAATGGGCAGGCGCTGAAATCAGGTACGCCCCCTCTTTTATCTGAGGCTGAAGGCTGAGTGCTGATTGCTGAGAGCTACTTCCTGAGAAACCAGACGCTCGCTAGCGGATGACCGCAACGCGCGCTCGCAATGCATTGCTCGTGTGATTCTGTTCATCCACCACAAAGACCTCTAAGACCCTGATCCCCTCGCTCTCCCATTTGAGGTGCGTTTCGACCTTCCCGATGGCCAGGCCATACTTATCAGTTTTCAGGTTCACGACCTTCGGCGCAAGGGCTGGCCTGTAGACCCATTCCCGAACCTCAGAAGGAAAGATGCGAGTTTCTACAACGTCAGCATCGGTGTCCTCGAAGTCAAAGGTGATTCTCACCGCTTCTCCAACCCTCACCTTCACAGGTTCGACCTGGAGATTAGAGATGATCGGCACACCAGGTCCTGCCAAGGTCGGCTTTATTCGCCAAGTCGCACAGGCTGAAAGTGCGAAGGCCAGAACGCCCGCCAGCATCACCTGCTTTACCACGCTCCACCCCAACGATCCGTCATTACTCTTCAGCATCCTCGGATTTCCTCTCCACCCCCTCAAGACTCACCCGGTACGTCCCTCTACCGCCTTTCACATTAACTCGATACGATCTGACCCCAAGGCTTAACCCGTAGCTACCCTGCTCCCCCAGTCGACTCTGCCATGCCCGCCGCAATGCGTCAAATCTTCCCTCGTAAGCCCGCAGGGCAGCGCACGCCTCGGACGCGGAGATCTGGCAGAACCGAATAACCTGCCCCGGCGTGGCCTGGCCCAATCGAAAGATGTCTTCTTGTATGATAACCGCAATCTTTGTGTAGCCACCCGTCGTCTGGCGGTCGGCCAATAAGATCATTGGCTGGCCGTCAGACGGTACTTGCACCGCCCCCAGAGGGATCGAGTCAGAGATGATATCCGCGCCTGATCGATGGGCGATCGGCGGTCCCTGGAGTCTTACGCCCATCCGATCCATCTGTGGTGTGAGACGATACGCTCCGCTCAAGAACGTGCGAATCCCTCCAGTGGTAAACCGGTCATCTTGCGGCCCGAGAACCACGCGCACAGTAAGGACCTCACTTATCGGCTCCACCCACCCCGATAACAGTCGACGCCCGCTGAGAGCCATAGGCTGTCGCCCGACGCAGCCGACCGACAAGAGATCGCCCTCCCGTAGGGACCGACCATGGACGCCGCCGAATGCGGCGGGAAGGCAGGTGGAGCGGCTCCCGAGCATGATCGGAACATCGATCCCCCCGGCAATAGCCAGATAGGCGCGCAGCCCCCGCCGGGCGCGCTGGAGCTCAAGGATCTGGCCACTGCTGATGCCGATGGCTGTCCCGCACTCAACCGGCTTTCCGTCCACAAGTGGCTGCATATCCGCCCCAACGATCGCCACGACCAGTTCGAGGAGTGCGCGGAGCGTCGGCCCCTCTGCCGTCGCCTCCAAGCCCGCGAGCCCTTCCTCGTTATCAAGCAGTAGGTTGGCGGCCCGTAGCGCGGTCCGATCCATCGCACCGGAAGTCGGCACACCATATTTCTGATACCCGATGCGGCCAAGGTCCTGGACGGTGGTCAGCAGCCCTGGCCTGACCACCTCAAAGGCGTCCACTCTGCCCTCTTTCGTACTCGTGCGGCTCTATTCGAACGAATCGGACCTTATCGCCAGGGAGGATCGCGGTCGGCGCCTCAGCAGACGGATCGAAAAGGCGAAGGGGAGTGCGGCCTATGATTCGCCAGCCCCCCGGACTCTCGATGGGATAGACGCCGGTCTGCCTCCCACCGATCCCGACGGAGCCGGTCGGCACCTTGAGGCGGGGCGTGGAAAGACGGGGGATCGCGAGCCGCTCCGAGAGGTCACCAAGGTAGGGAAATCCCGCGATGAAGCCCAGCATGTAGACATGATAGAGCGGCTTCGAATGGAGACGAACCACCTCATCCCATGAAAGGCCGCTGTGGCGAGCGACGAACTCGAGGTCGGGACCGTATTCCCCACCATAGACGGTCGGGATCTCCACCACCCTGGGTGTCTGGTCGCCTAAGTCCTCCAATGAATCGTAAAGCGTGCCGACCTGCTCCCTCAGGGCATCACGGTCGATCGTCAGTGGATCGTAGTAGATCGCGAGCGATCGATAGGTAGGCACTGCTTCCAGCACCCCTTTCACCCTTGCCTGTTCCAAAGCCAGGCTCAGAGCCCGGACTTGTCGGTTCAAGGCGAGATCGATCGCGTCGCCCAGCTCTACCACCAGGCAGCTTTCTCCGCCGTCAAGAAACCTGACCGACAAGGAGCTTCTCCAACGGCATAGTCTCGACCCCCGCCAGCGCCAGTCGCTCTCGAAGCCGCTTCGCAATAGCCGGCGCACCGGGGGTATCGCCATGCAGGCAGACGGTATCCACCGTAATGGGGATCATCCGACCGGTGATGGCCCGAACCTTCCCTTCCACCATCAACAGCACCTGATCAGCCACCGCATCGGGATCGGTGAGGAGCGCGCCCGGTATCGACCGAGAAACCAGGCGCCCATCTTCGTTGTAGGCACGATCGCCAAACCCTTCCGCCGCCACTCTCAGGCCCGCCTCCTGCCCGGCCTTTACGAGCTCAGACCCAGGAAACGCCACCAGGATCAGGGTGGGGTCAACTTCGGCGATCGCCTCTGCAATCCCTTGGGACAGCGACCGATCGCTAACGGCCACGTGATAAAGGGCCCCGTGAGGCTTGACGTGCTGAAGCGTGAGCCCCTCAGCCTTTGCGAAGGCGTAAAGCGCGCCGATCTGGTACAGGATGTAGTCCCTCGCCTCCCCCGGCGAAAGCGCCATCGGCCGGCGACCGAAGCCCAGCAGATCCGGGTAGCCCGGGTGCGCCCCAACCCTCACGCCGTGCATCCTCGCGAGCCTGACGGTTCGTCGCATCACCTGTGGATCCCCGCCATGCCATCCACAAGCAATACTCGCCGAGGTGAGATACGGCATCAGCGCCTCGTCGGCCCCCATCGTCCAGGCGCCAAAGCTCTCCCCTACATCACTATTCACATCAATCTGCTTCGCGGTCATGGTGTAGTTGGCTCATGGAGGTCAGAGGTAGCATCCTTAGAGCGAACCTGCTCTCCTGTCAGGCAAGTTGACACGGTGTGGATTGTACACTATTGTGGCAATAGCTTGAAGCTCTACGTGGAATAAGTTCTTCGGTTAGTGGAAGCGGCTGTTGAAACAGCTCGCATGAAAAGGAGGCAGTCATGGCTGAGACGATCACTCGCGTGGATTACTTCTACATTGAGACCCCCAACAAGCCGGGAGAGGCTGCGCGTATGCTCAACGCGATCAATGAGGCAGGGCACAACCTGCTGGCCTTCTCCGGGTTTCCCAAGGGTCGGCGAGCCCAGTTGGATTTCATTCCCGCCGATTCGGTGGCCTTTGCGAAATGCGCCAAGAAAGCCGGATGTACGCTCAGCAAGAAGAAGAGCGGCTTTCTCGTCCAGGGTGATGACCGCATCGGCGCTGTCGCCAACCTCCTGAGTAAGCTGGCGGATGCGAAGATCAACGTCACCGCTTGCACGGCCGTCTGTGCCGGTAAGAATCGATACGGCGCAATCCTCTGGGTCAAGTCACCCGACCTCAAACGGGCCGCAAAAGTGCTCGGCATCGCCTGACGCATTTCAGCGCAAAGCCGTATATGCACCCGGCCCTTTGGGGTAGCCTCAGCCCTGAAGGGCCGTTGTATTTTCCAAGGGCCTTTTAGATGAAGGTGAGCATGACGTGTACGACCCGCCGAATCGGAAACTGAGTCAAGGCCCATACCCGGACGTGGCAGCGGTCCGGCCGGCCGCACCCCCTTTCGATAAAGAACGGGCAGAGCGATTCATGCGGCACGCGATCGAGCTGGGCCGAAGGGGGGCGGAGGCGGGCGACGGGGGCCCCTTTGGCACCGTAATTGTCAAGGATGGCGAGGTCGTCGGGGAGGGTTGGAATCGAGTCGTCGCCACCAACGACCCCACGGCCCATGGGGAGGTGGTGGCGATCCGAGACGCCTGTAAGCGGGTCAAGGCCTTCAGCCTCAAGGGTTGCGAGTTGTATACCAGCGGTGAACCGTGTCCGATGTGCTTCAGTGCCATCTACTGGGCGCGGGTGGACCGCGTGTTCTACGGATTCAGCGTCCAAGACGCTGCTGATGTCGGCTTCGACGACCGGTGCATCTACGCGCAACTGGCCAAACCGCTGGACCGGCGCAAGATTCCCGAGATTCAAGTCCTCGGTGGTGAGGCGTTGAAGGTACTCAAGGCGTATGCGGCCGACCCCAAGCGGGTGAAATACTGACCGGGCTGGCTACCCCGTGTCTCGTCTCTGGAAGCTGGCCTAGGCGCTCTTCGATGCACTGCCTCGCGATGCAGAGCGCTGGAAGCTCGCAAGCGCCCACCTCGCCAAGCGTCAGACCTTGCGGGCCGAAGCGAAGCGAGGGGTTTGCAGGGACGCGCAGGAACAGCTATTCTCAAGGGAAGGCATCGATATGAATCCGCAACCTCAATTACGGAAAATACTGATCGAACATCGCGAGCGGCTTCACAAAATTCTGGGGGGCGATCTCGACTCGGTCGTCCTCTACGGTTCCCAGGCTCGCGGTGACGCGACAGAGGCATCGGACGTTGATGTCCTCTGCATTATGAAGAAAACGTTCGATTATGGAGATATGATTCTCAGGACGGGGGAATCCAATCGGGTCATCTGGATACCGGCTTCCGCCGGTATGACGAACTCGAGGAAAGCCGCGGGGAATGAACCCCCAGTGGATTCAAGTCGCTGAAGGATTACTCGGTGAGGAAGAACAATGAAGGCGAGCGTAGCGTGTACGGCCCGCCGGACCGGCTGGTCACCACAGATGGGCCAGAACGGTCGCCCGTGAGTTCTGTGGCCGCAATAGACTGCACTCCGCTGCCGCCTAACACGCCAGGGCACGGTGAGTGGAACACCAAATGATACTTCACGTGAGATCAAGGGGTTCAACAAAACGGTTGACTTTGAGGAAACGGGATACGCCGCAGGGACTTACAGTGCCTAGGGTATTAGACAGTTCTGTTTAATTGTAGTTATGCCCGTAGAGACGGGTGTTGCTAATGGTGCTAGACTAAGGCAAGGGAAGGAGGAGACCATGACCGTCTCTGCGAAAGCGTTTGGGATTGACCGGCTGAATATTGACGATCGGCTCGCCTTGGTCGAGGAGATCTGGGCCAGCATATGCGCCGATTCGGCGAGCTTTCCGCTTACTGAGGCGCAACGGGCAGAGATTGATCGCCGCATCGCAGATGATGAAGCATTCCCGGATGACGTGATTCCGTGGGAGGACATCAAGGCATCGATGCGAGCACGCCTAGCTCAATGAGCCTGCGTGTCGTCTTTCGTGCTGCGGCGCGCATTGAGTTCGAAGACGCCACAACTTGGTATAACGAACAGCGCCAAGGGCTTGGTGAGGAGTTCCTCCGGTAAATCGATGAGGTTGTGCTTCACGCAGCAGCAAACCTCGAGAGATACACGCTCGTCTTCTCTGATGTGCGGAAGGCTGTCGCAAGGAGATTTCCATACTCAGTCTTCTTTCGGGTCAGGGCCGCGTCCCTTGTGATTCTGGCTGTATTTCATGGACGGCGAGATCCCGCAATCTGGAGACGCAGGGCATAACATGGCGCTCCACCCGATCTCCCACGTCGGTGGGTGAGCTTCGCTGTTATGTTTCAAGAAAGAGGAGGTGAAGCACAATGAGCACGAAAGAACTTCTAAGGGAGGCTTTGAAGCTCAAGCCGGAAGATCGCTTTACGCTTGTGGAAGGTCTCATAAGAAGTCTTGATGAACCGGACAAGAAACTGGATGACATATGGGCCGAGGAAGCGGAAAAGAGGCTCAAAGCATATAGAGAAGGCAGGCTGGAAGGCATTCCGATGGAGGAGATATTTAAGGAAGAATGATGCGCGTCCTATTCACAAGGTATGCGAAGCAGGAGTTGGAAGATGCTGTCCATTACTATGAACTTGAATATTCCGGACTTGGCAAGAGATTCAAGGAGGAAGTAAGAAGGGCCGCATTACGAATCGCCGAGTATCCTCAAGCATGGTCAGCAGAGCGCGGCGATGTAAGAAAATGTCTCCTTCACAAGTTCCCGTACAAATTACTGTACTCCATGGAAAAAGATCATATTCTTGTGATTGCGGTAGCTCACCAACATCGAAAACCAGACTATTGGATTAGCACAGATGAACCATAATAAGGCGCTCAGCTCGGACTGCCTCAGTCGCTACACTCCTTCGGTAGCCGGTTAGCGGCACGTTGGCTAAGGTAGGGCGATAAGATGAGTGAGATTGACCACGCCTTACTGCATTTCCCCCGAGTAGATCTTCATGATCTTGGTGAGTAGGTCGATGGCGTCGGATCGGCGGCGCTGTCCAGTGAGACTCCGGGCTCGCGTAAGGGGCAGAGCCCATACCCCGATGACGCAGCATCGAGAGAGCTGGGGGAGCAGGACGGCTATCCAATCAAGCACGGGAGGTGGACGGGATGACGGGGCCGTTCGGCGTCGCCCTGCTGCTGGCAAACTCGTTCAGGCCTGGGCTGGCCCCAGTAAGGCCAGCAGTCTACTTCCACTTGACATCCCTCAATGGAGAATCATCATAGACCTGCTTCGACAGTGCCCACTCTTTCACGCGAATGGAGGGTGCGGTCATGGCAGCCCGCGAGGACCCGCAAGCAAGCCAGAGTAACGCCCTGACAAAGGCGTATATGTGCCCGACTCTTCGGGGTAGACTCAGCTCACAACGTATCGACGGGACTGACCACGCCCAGAGGCCCCTTGTTGAGCACATGCGTGTAGATCATGGTGGTCTTGACGTCGGCGTGGCCGAGAAGTTCCTGCACGGTGCGGATGTCTTGGCCGGCTTCCAGCAGATGAGTAGCGAAGCTATGGCGGAAGCAGTGGGGTGTGAACCGGATCGTCAGACCCGCCTTCCGCACAGCCTCCTGTACCGCGCGCTGGACACGCTGTTAGTCAACGTGGTGTCGCCGAGCGTGGCCGCTTCGCGGGTCCTGCGAGAAATCGTCCGCCGCAAAGACGTATTGCCAGCCCCACTGATAGGGCGCATTCGGGTACTTGCGGGCCAACGCGCCCGGGACCTCGACCTCGTGCATGTTCCGGGCCTTGTCCGCGAGGTACTGTTCATGCCGACGTTCGAGCCACTCTTGAAGTTCCGCCCGGTAGCGCGCCGGCAGAGGGACGTACCGGTCCTTGTTTCCTTTGGCTTCGCGCACCACGATCCAGTTTTGGTCGAACTGCACGTCCTGCACGCGCAGCCGCAGCAGTTCGTTCACTCGCATCCCCGTCCCGTCCCGTAAAGAAGGCGCGCCATGAACTGCTCCCGACCGGACATCCGATCGAGTACCGCTTTTATTTCCGCCCGGCTGGCGACTACCGGCAAGCGCAGACCGCGCCGCGCCCGAGGAAAATCGCCGAAGTCGCCGATATCCTTCTTGATCACCTTGCGGTAGAGAAAGACCACGGCGTTCAGCGCCTGATTCTGCGTGGAAGACGCCACCTGTTTCTCCATGGCCAAGTGGCGCAGGAACGCGTGTACGTGTTCGGCGCCCAACGTGGAAGGTGATTTCGCTAGAGTAAAAGGGACCCACCTAACACGGCAATGATCGAGCAAAAGGAGCCCACTCTGATACGCTCGCTGTTTCTCGTGTGTTCGAGCAAGACCACACCAGAGACAGGGAGGGAGAGGAGTGCTAGGGATGGATCAGTACGAGCTCATCAGGACGGCCGCTCGGGTGTATCAGAAGAGTATTCGTCAGATCGCGCGGGAGACTGGGCATACACGCAAAACGATCCGCAAGGTTCTAGCTGGCTGGGAGCCTAAGTACCGGAGGAGGCACGAACCGGCCTCCCGGGTGATGGACTCGGTCGCCGCCATCATCGAGGGCTGGCTCCGCACGGATCAGGAGACCCCCAAGAAGCATCGCCACACGGCGCACCGGATCTGGACCCGACTGGTCGAAGAGTATGCCTTTCCGGGTGCGGAGTCGACAGTTAGACGATGGGTGCGGGAGCAGAAGGCTCGGCTGGGATGGCCGACAGTCACAGCGGTCATCCCCTTAGACCCGGAGCTCGCGCAGGAGGCGGAAGTCGACTGGGGAGCTGCCTGGGTCCGCATGGCAGGAGAGGAGCGGCAGGTCAAGCTCTTCTGTATGCGATCGCGCTATTCGGGCATGCCCTTTGTGCGGGCCTATCCGTACGAGCGACAGGAGATGTTCTTCGATGGCCACACCCGAGCCT